>NZ_JAUBUG010000044.1:0-62266 GCF_036705345.1 Microcoleus sp. B3-D2 | reverse complement strand
TAAGTTAGGAGTTGGGATTCAATCAACTCTCAGCAAAATCTTTCATTATATCATAAAATTATTTTGCAAGAGGTCTAATAATTTTTTAGGAATTACACAAACGCTGAATTTTTAAGGGTGGTTAGCAAAGCGGTTATGCACCCGGCTTTTAACCGGTACCAGATAGGTTCAACTCCTATACCACCCACTTTCAATCTATCTGCCTTAATCAGCGTTTATCTGCGGTTAAAAATCAAAAAGTTGGAAAGTGCGGCTGTGTGGACAGCAACTGGTTGGGAATACCAGCGTAGAGCGAAAGCTGTAGAGGTTCGACTCCTCCACTTTCCTTTTTAATCATTAGTCATCAGTCCTTAGTCATCAATAACAGGCTAAGGACTCAAAACTCATGATTAGAAACCAAAAACAACTCTTAGAGGAGAATCAAATGTAATGTCACGCACCAAATTTGAACGGAACAAACCCCACGTGAATGTCGGTACGATCGGTCACGTTGACCACGGCAAAACAACCCTAACAGCGGCGATTACAATGACGCTGGCTGCACAGGGTCGGGCCAAGGCTAAAAAGTACGATGAAATCGATGCTGCACCGGAAGAGAAACAGCGGGGAATCACGATTAATACGGCTCACGTTGAGTATGAAACGGGCGATCGCCATTATGCTCACGTTGATTGTCCGGGTCACGCTGATTACGTGAAAAACATGATCGTGGGTGCCGCTCAAATGGATGGTGCGATTCTCGTCGTGTCGGCTGCCGATGGTTCCATGCCTCAAACTCGCGAACATATCTTGTTAGCGCGGCAAGTGGGAGTGCCGAAGTTGGTTGTCTTTTTGAATAAGAAAGATATGGTGGACGATGCGGAAATTTTGGAGTTGGTCGAGTTAGAAATTCGCGAACTTCTCAGTTCTTACGGTTTCCCCGGCGATGATATTCCAATTGTCGCAGGTTCGGCACTGAAAGCGCTGGAAAAGATGACTGCTAATCCGAAAATACACCGCGGCGAGGATGAGTGGGTTGATGGCATTTACAATTTGATGGATGCGGTAGATGACTGGATTTCTACGCCCGATCGCGATATTGACAAACCTTTTCTGATGGCTGTTGAAGATGTGTTCTCGATCAAAGGTCGGGGAACTGTCGCAACTGGCAAAATCGAGCGGGGTAAAATCAAAGTCGGCGATACTGTGGAATTGGTGGGAATCCAAAACACTCGCACGATAACTGTTATCGGTGTTGAAATGTTCCAGCAATTTCTAGATGAAGGAATGGCTGGAGATAATGTCGGTTTGTTGCTTCGCGGTATCCAAAAAGACGAAATTGAACGGGGTATGGTGCTTGCTAAACCCGGTTCAATTCAACCTCACACTGAATTCGATTCTGAGGTTTACGTGCTGTCGGAAAAAGAAGGCGGCCGCCGAACTCCTTTTGTTGCGGGATATCGCCCTCAATTCTTCGTGCGGACAACGGATGTTACAGGTACGATCGCATCTTTTACCGCTGATGACGGCAGCGCGCTCGACATGGTAGTTCCGGGCGATCGGGTTAATATGACTGTGAAGTTGTTGCAGCCGATCGCGATCGAACCAAATATGCGTTTTGCCATCCGCGAAGGTAATCGCACTGTGGGCGCCGGTGTCGTCTCCCGAATTCTGAAGTAGACGCTTTCGGAACAAATTAGAATCAGTAGGGTGGGCAAAAGTCCACCTTACTCATTATTTATTTATGTACAATTACTCATATTCTTGTAAGATTATGTACCAATAATAAAGCTGTCATGATATTTCTTTTCCCTAGCGATTACTTCTATCCAAAACAGGTTGATGAGATGTACATCGACCAAGCTGCATCGCTTAATAAAGCAGGATTCAACACGGCGGCTATTTGCTTAGAATCCTTGGGGGACAATTCACCTAAAATCAGCCCGCCGCTCCCCCAAAACTCAGAAGTAGTTTACAGAGGCTGGATGCTTTCACCCTTGGAATACGAATTGTTGGTTAATGCTGTAGAGAAGGCAGGAGCTTTTCCCTTTACCTCTCAAGCTGAGTATTTATTAACGCACTATCTGCCAAATTGGTATCCTGCGATCGCCGATTTAACCCCAGTAACAAAGTTTTACACCATTGATGATGATTTGGAAAGCGAATTGAGAACATTAGGCTGGGAAAGGTTTTTTATCAAAGATTACGTTAAGTCTCTCAAAACCTCAGCCGGTTCAGTTATTGAACACCCATCAGAAATTAGAGCGATTCTTGCCCAGATGCAAAAGTTTCGAGGAACAATAGAAGGTGGGATTTGTGTGCGACTTGTCGAGGATTTTGTTGTAGAATCCGAAAAGCGTTACTTCGCTGTACGCGGCAAACTGTTTGCTGCTTGTGAGGGCGAAGAAATCCCTGAGATTGTGAGGGAATGTGCTGCAAGAATTCACAGCAAGTTTTTCTGTGTGGATGCAGTAGAGCGCCAAGATGGAGTCAAGCGAATTGTCGAGATTGGAGATGGGCAAGTATCCGATTTGGTGGGATGGTCAGCCGAACGTTTTGCACAACTCTGGGGAGGTTCTTGAGGTTGATCGCGCTTAAATCAAATGTGGAATCAGGGGGCTCAAACTTAAATTAAATATTGGAGTAAGGGCGATCGCCACAAATTTTTACCAAAATAGTTGAATTTTCAGAACGGTTGTGTTACACTAGCTTAGATGCGGGAGTATAGCTCAGTTGGTTAGAGCAGGTGACTCTTAATCTCAAGGTCGAAGGTTCAAGTCCTTCTACTCCCATCCTGAACCTGAATTTATCGAAACTCACGAGTGCAGTCAACTGCTGTAGCGGTTCGATGCGCCTGGGTGTTTGCGTTGTCTGATTTTGAATGCCGATCGACCGATCGGCTCATCCGATCGATAAAAGTGCGATCGCCCAAGCTATTTTTAAACTGAATAACAACAGGAAATGGTGATTAGCTATGATGGCAAATCTCTCAGGGCGCTGCTATGCAGGCGATCGCGATTTAGATGCGATCGCCCATTTAATCAATACTTGCGAAGAAGTCGATCGGCTCGATGAAGGTACTTCCATCTCGGAATTAGAACAAGAATTTAACCAACCGTCCCTAGACAAAGCCCGCGATATCCGCCTTTGGGAAGATGTGGAGGGAAAATTAATCGGTTTCGCTCGGTTGTGGATTTCTGAACCAGGGGAAGTAATTGACGGTTGGCTGTGGTTTCGCGTTCACCCCTACGCGCGCGGAGGCGATGTGGAAGCAGCCGCGATCGCCTGGGGTGAAGTGCGGATGCGCGAGGTGTCTGCGATGCGGGGCGGGCGCGTGAAGCTGCGAACCTACGCTCGGGCTGAGGATTGCGATCGCATTTCTGTGCTGGGAAGTTGCGGTTTTAAGGTCGATCGCTATTTTTGCCGAATGGCGCGATCGCTCTCTGAACCGATCCCAGAACCGCACTTCCCCGAAGGTTTCACCCTGCGTCAGTTCCCCGGCGAACAGGATGCAGCAGCTTGGGTAGAAATGTTCAACCAGTCGTTTATCGATCACTGGAATCATCACGATTTAACGGTGGATAAATATAACCACGAGTTAGCTAAACCCGATTACAGAAATGATTTAGACTTGATTGCTGTTGCTGATGACGGCACATTTGTCAGTTTTTGTTACTGCGAGATTAGTGTGCAAGAGTGCGATCGTACCGGGCGCAATGAAGGCTGGATTGCTTGTCTCGGCACTAGGCGCGGCTTCCGCAAAATGGGATTGGGACGAGCGATGTTGCTGGCTGGTTTGCATCGACTGAAAGCTGCCGGTGTCGCTACTGCTATTCTCGGCGTCGATGCTGAAAATTCATCAGGTGCGATGGGACTTTACGAGTCTGCTGGTTTCCACAATATTCGCGACAGCATTTCCTATGTTAAGGATGTTTGATCGATGTTACAGTTGGCGATCGCACTCCGACCCAAGAAACCCGGTTTTTTACCGGATCTGCGGGTAGAAACGAAACATTTTCCTGAAAAAACCAGGTTTCTCGCCACTCGTGTAAGTTTTATCTAAAAAACTTTTGCTACCCCCTTGACACCTGTGTAGTATAGATGTAGCATATAAATATGGAAAGCGCAGGACAAGCAAAAACCTGTATTTTTCGTGCAAATTCTGAACCTTGACAACTAAATATTGCTCAAAATTTCAACGAACATAAATGTGAAAGTCTTGTAATATAGACTCGATGGTCATGTTGTTACTTTATACGAGACTGTTCGGTTACAAGCTGACTCGGGCAGAGTCAGATGTTGTACGAAATCAGTCTAATTTCAACGAATTTGATGCGGATTCAGAACAGACAAGTTCAGCCAGATTTCAATCAACCAAAAAGGCTGAGGAAATCCGCAAGATCAAACAAGCTTATCATTTAGAACGACGCTTCTTTCAGTAAAGATTATCAGATTTCGTGAATCTTTACCGATACTGGCAATTTGCTAAGTCTCACAAAAAGCCAAAGTCGAGAGCAGATAAGCTACTAATCCAAAATCCAAAATTGCTCTAGGAGGTATCGGTAATGGTTCACATTCGTTTTGAAGGACGTTCCTATGACCTGGCAGAAAACCAACTGGGTATCGCGGCAGGAATGAGCGACAAGGCTATTAAGGAACGTCTGGCAAATCATTTTGATGTCAAGGGATCTCGCTTCGAGTCTTACGTTCTCGATCGCCGTCCCAGCGGTGATTTAATTGTCCGCCCCGAAGCTGTTTACGGCTAGAAATTCACTGAAAGCACGTATTAGGCAGCGCACCCCAACTAAAGAAGCTTACAAACTGGAAACGTTCGACTTAAAATCGAATAGTAGGTTCAATTCCTACCTGCCGAGAGGCTAAAGAAAAGCTTCTCTGACTTGTGCGCTGTCTTTTATAGCTGAATTTTTTATATCTATCCGGCGCTTAAAAGTTCCACTTCGCGCCCCAACAAAGGAAGCTTACATACTAGCTCATTGGTAGAGCAATTCCCTCTTAAGGAACTGGTCGCGGGTTCAACTCCTGCGTATGTGCCAACGGCTTTCTTGACTTGCGCGAAGTGACCTTTTAGGCGCTATAAACTCTTGTTGTTAATTCAGGATAATAATTAAGTAATCCTGTTTGTATTGAAGACTTCCGTCCTCAAAAATAAATTGGGTATTAGCCATGAGAAAAAAACTGGCAATTTACCGATCGCCCAAGGAGATAGACAGTCTGATTCATGCCTTCCAAGAAGGCAACCTGTCGCGAAGTCAATGGACGCACGAAGCACATTTAACCGTTGCCCTTTGGTATCTGTGTTATGACTCAGAGCAAGAAGCGATAAATGCGATTCGCAATGGCATTAAACGTTACAACTCGGCTCAAGGAATTGAAACCACAAAAAACAGCGGGTATCACGAAACACTAACGCTGTTTTGGGTGCGGACTATTCGCCGGTATCTCGCCGATGAAAGCCAAAATCGATCGATCGTACATCTGGCTAACGGTTTGATTGCAAAATATGCCGATCGCACTTTACCATTTCGCTACTACACGCGCGATCGCCTGATGTCCTGGGAAGCCCGAAATAGCTGGGTTGAACCAGACTTGAGAGCGATCGAATTAGAAACAGTTTCCCTGAAATAGTTAATTTAAAATCGCAGTTTTTGCCGCGCCCCAATCGCGAGAGCTTACATACAGACCCTATTAGGTTTAGCCATAGGTTTACTAAAAAAAAGCTCCCCAAACTTGCGCGGTGATTTTTAAATTTCACTTGCTAGCGTGCAACAACTGCCAACCACCGATTTTGAATACTTCTCAAATCCAAAATCCAAAATCGAATAGGAAGGTAACACCAATGAATATGAATACAGCAGAGCGCGATTTGCGTTTGGAAATGCTCAACAGTCTGCTTACAACTCCTCACCGCCAATTAGAAAAAGTAGCAGAAATTCACAAGTTAATTATCGAATTAGACCCGATTTTTTACGGTCATTTAGCGGTGTGGTATCAACGTCACGGCGACGTGCGCGATCACAAGGAAGTTTTTGCCGGAAATTTGCTGACTTCGGCGCTGACGGAACACCGAGAGGCCGGTTTTATGATGCTGCAAGAGTTCCCTCCCTACGAGGTTTCACGGATTGTGGACTTTATGAAGCAGCACCAGAATAAGGTGCCCCGCAGCGCGCGCACTGCTGTCACTCGCTATCTGAAATCGCGGGAAAAGAATGCACAGTTTTTCGATCGCGCCGCCCTCCGCAACCGCAAGGCGATGAAGCATTTGTACGCAGCGCTGCACGTCAAGCCCAGCGATCGCGCTAATGCTATTCTGTTTAAAGACAATCCGCCGGAAGACTCTCTGGCATTCGTTTTGAAGCAGTTGGCCAAGGCGGCGACACCTGCGGAACAGGCGAATTTGATTGTTGAGTACAAGATTCCGTATACGATCGCAGTTGGTGCGATCAGACAGCTAACGCCAACGGTTTTGGCCGCGCTGATTAACTCGATGTCGCCGCAGGAAGTCATCAACAATTTGAAATCGATTCAGTCGCGCGGCGCGATGGATCACGCCGAAGTCAAGCAGTTGATTGACTCGAAGCTGGATGAAGCGGCAAAGTGCGATCGGGTTTCTGCTTACAAAGCGAGTGTTGCGGGCGCGGGCGCGAACTTCGACGCAGCAACGGCGGCGAAGCTGGAAGCCGTGACAAACGAACAGGTGAAGAAGCGCGGCAAGATTGCGAAAGCAACGGGTTTGTTGATTGACAAGTCGGGTTCGATGGAAAGTGCGATCGAAATCGGTAAGCGTCTAGCTGCCTTGATTTCCGGCATTTCCGAGGCTGCACTGTTCGTTTATGCTTTTGACACGATGCCGTATCCAGTGCAAGCAAACGGCAGCGAATTGACAGACTGGGAACGCGCTTTCAAGCACATTCGCGCTGGCGGCGGCACAAGTTGCGGTTGCGCGGTGGAAGCAATGCGAATTAAAAAGCAGGTTGTCGAGCAATTCATTATGGTAACAGATGAAGGCGAAAACGCTGCACCTTATTTTGCAGATGCTTATCAGAATTACTGCCGCAGTTTGGGGGTAATTCCTGATGTTGTGATTGTGCGAGTTGGTGCTTGGTGCGAATATGTCCAGAAGCAATTGAAGGACAAACAAGTATCGGTGGAAACCTTTACGTTTTCGGGCGATTACTACTCCTTGCCGAATTTAGTGCCGATGTTGAGTCGTCCTTCGCGGCTGGAATTGTTGATGGAAATTCTGGATACGTCCCTGCCTGTGAGGGATGATAAGTAAATTGTAGGGTGCTCCGTGGGCACCTTACTTATTTTTAGGGTATCATAGACCTGACGGGGTTGTCACCCTGTCAGGTAGCGCTCAATATTTAAATGCTCTATCATTTTGGCAAACACCTAATGAGCACAAAGAAACCTGAACCCAGACAAATAATTGATGAAAGTCCAAAGCGTCACCCCTACGGAGCAAAGGTTGGAATCATCTTGGATGTAGGAGATGAATTAGGCTTTAATGGTGAAGCGTGCCTCCTAGTTGATGATAAGTCTATTGTCCGTATATCACCATTACAAGATGAGAGCCAGTTCGGGAGACAACAGCCGCAAAAACTAGATGTATACGTGGAAGGATTTGCGACGGCGGCTGAAGCTGAACAGAAGGGATTAAAGCTCTCATTGGCTCTGCTATGGGAAGCCGTATCAAGGAAGCATCCACTTCGCCTTGATTATCATACTCCACGACCTTGTATGGTATACGATCGTACCCAAGAGAGCGGAAGTGGATGTATGGCAACGGCAAGTGCCACCGTGGTTATG
This sequence comes from Microcoleus sp. B3-D2, assembly GCF_036705345.1. Taxonomy (NCBI): domain Bacteria; kingdom Bacillati; phylum Cyanobacteriota; class Cyanophyceae; order Oscillatoriales; family Microcoleaceae; genus Microcoleus; species Microcoleus sp. B3-D2. Next base: position 54,457 of record NZ_JAUBUG010000044.1, on the reverse strand, counting down.
AACAGCAGTAGAATGGTGGAGCTTGTCAACCAAATATTTTCAGCTAATATTGATGTTGATGAAAAACTCTTAGTATCAATGGAGCTGTTTGCATCTGCCAGACTCGAAACTACTGAGCGTACTCGATTTGTTGGACTGGTTTCTTCCCTTGAACCACTCGCCCAGCAAGAAGCTTATGAGATATCAGAACTTAAAGAGTTAGTGAAGAGTTTTGTCGATCAATTAAACACTACCTCTATTCCAGACGATATTAAATCGTCACTCAGAGGTCGGATTAACGAACTAAAGCAGGAATCAGTTTCTCGAGCGATTAGGCGCCTTGTCAAGGAACATTTTCCTGAAAATTTAGATGCAGTTTCTACGGTTGAAGAAGCTTATGACATTCGGAGCAAAATTTTGCACGACGGTGCTTTTGATGCAGATTTGGAGCAAAAGAGCAACGAGATTGAGGATATTATTAGGCAAATCTACTCTCGCATCCTCAAATTAGAGTTGTATGTTCGGCCAAACCAATAAGCAAGCGAAATTCAGATTATGTGGAGCAACCTGATCGCCTTGAGGCGGTGTTGGAGTTTCGGGAAAGAGTTAAAGAAAATTTAGGGGGAAGTTGAGATTTAATATCGCTGTTTACTCCCAAACATCTCCCTCAATATCCTCAAGCGACAACTTTTTACCTATTTTCAATTATTCTTTCGTTTGAGCGATAATTTCTAGTAACTCTGGATTAGCGATGGATGACACTAATTTTGAATCCGCAGCAGCTAAAGCAGCCCGCAACTTTTCCGAAGTCAGTGCAGGATATTTCTCTAACACTTGCTGTTGAGTCCATCCCGCAGCAAAGAGTCCCAGCAAAAATTCTACAGATAATCGAGTTTCTGGTGCTGCTGGTTGAGTTGTTGAAGCTTTCGGGTTTGGATGAAGGAGGTTTCGCCAGTCCATTGTTTTACTTAAACGATTGGGGAAGATTCCGCCGATTATACTGCATTTGGACACAGTGGAAACACGGGCCTTGTTGACTGATTGTGTAACATGATACGGCAGGTAATACCATTTTAGATTTGAGATTTTAGATTGGGAATCACTGATGACAACCAGGGTTTGGGGTTTGGCGACAGTGGCATTTTTTTTGAGCTGGTGTCATTTCCCCATTTTGCGATTAAATTGTTATTACGATCGCAGTACAGCGCTTTCTTATAGACTAGAGTGATGGGGTAGCGACGGGGCGATAGACCTTTTTGCTCCAGTCCGTTTCTATACCAAACTGCGTTAGCGAAGCCCTCGAAGAGGATCGCGCTAAATCTCAACGAACTGTGCAACGAACTGTGCAACGAACTGTGCAACGAACTGTGCAACCCACAATACAACTACTTTAACTTCTTAAAACTATGGGAAAAAAGTCGAAAGCCAAAAAATCCCAGCTCAAAAAATCCAGTTTGCTCTGCCAGCGACTCCAAGAAGCTCTCGATCGAGGCAGTAAAGTTTGGATTAAAACAAATAATAGTAGTTTCGGCGGCATCCCGACTAATTTGTTCGGGGAGTTTGTGGAACTTTTGGTGATAGTTCCCCCTAACGAACAGGCGGAACATCTCGATGCTTACGGGCAAGTTACGTGGCTGATTCGACTCTCTGATATTATTGCACTTGCTTACCCTACTGAATATTGGTCTAAAGATAGATTAGAAAGTTTGCTGCCACCCGATGCAGTTACTTCCGAAGTAGGAGATTAACTGCGTAGGGTGTGCATTGCGTACCCTCATTTTAGCTGAGTTGTATTTGGTATGGTGTGCAATGCACACCATACATTTACTATTTTTTAAGCTGCTTTAGCAGCCCACATATACACCTCTTCCACCGATTTTGATCCGTTTAATTAGTTGTTGCAAGCTGAAAGCTGCACTTTACAGTTGCCGCCATCTAGTTCGCTGCAACCGGCGAGAGCTTGAGCTTCTGCTGCTGCTTTATCGCCGGCCCAGCCCGCACCTGCTCCTCCTTTGCCTACTGCGATCGCTCCACAATTATTGCTATTAGAGGTCAGCGCTTTGCAATCGTTAGCACCTTCGCTTTGTTTATTGCAGACAGCTACTGCTGCCTTTAGTGCTTCTTTCTCTGTAGCATAATCCCAACTAATACCAGTGGCGTCAGAAGTCGGAGAATAAGCAGTAGCTCCATAGGTGTTCTGAGCTTTAGCTACCTCGGTTGATCCAAAAGTCGGAAGTGTTAAAGCTGTCAATACAACCAACTTAGAAAAGAGCTTTTGCAGCATATTTACTGGAGAGATCTACAAGATTAAAATTGGATGCTCGCTCAATATTATATTAGGGTAATGATTCGTGTCAAGAGTGTTTACAAAGCTTTATTTTTGCTTAAATTAAAAGTTCTGTCGGTAAAAAAAGTAAGATTACGGAGGTCAATTCAGTGGCAGATATTCGCAAAATTATCAGCAAACTCGCGGCCCAAGAAGCGCACCTACTCGATACCCAATTCCTGGCTCCTTGCGTGCAGGGGGGAAGCGTGCGGATACGGGTTAGCTCAATGGTTTATACTTTTCAACCGCAGCCGCGCAACTTTGAAGGATGGGCTATTTTTGGGCCAGTCAATGAGAAATTTGCTGCGGTGATTGAGGAACCGAGTTTGCCGCAAGTAGCCGAGTATTTGCAACTGCTCGTACCCGTTCGCTTGCAGTTGGCTTGCCTGCTGCAAGGGCAAACTTGGCTGGCTTATCCTGTTAACGAATCTGATGCTAAACAGCGCACGGGTGTTGCCAAACCCGTACCAGTTCATTTAGTAACAGAAGGTTCGCAGTTTGAGCCGATTGTTGCGCGCTGGGATGGTCATTGTTTGTGGTTTGAAGAGATTGACAGGCGCGCCGATCCGCTGCCCTCTGAGAAGTTAAAAGCAGCTTTAAAAAAGTTGATTTTGCCTCAAGAAATTCGCTTTAAAGGGATGACACCGGAAATGCGAACTGTTTACGAATTGGTGTCCCGAAATATTAAAGATTTCGATCCGAAAGTGCGGGAAGAAAAGCGCTTGCAGCGGGCGTTGAAAATGGGAGGCGGTGAATTGCGGGATTTTTTCGATCGCGAAAATTATTGGCTGGTTGAATGGACTAGCGGAACGGGAGAACACCACACTTCTGCGATCGCCAAAAATGACTTGACAGTTATGAGTGCGGGGATTTGTCTCAGCGGATTGGACAAAGACTTCGACTTGCATTCATTGGTTGGAGTCGTCGAAGATAGATAATGGGAATGGGGAATTGGGCATGGGGCATCGGACATCGGGGAATATCTAATAGTTAGTTGTCAGTTGTCAGTTGTTAGTTGTTAATTGTTAGTTGATCCTGGTTTTTCTAATAAAAAATAATCAAGAAATAACCAATGGCCAATGCCCAATGCCCAATGGCCAATGCCCAATGCCCAATGCCCAATGCCCAATTCCCAATTACCATGAGTATATTTTTTCACGAACAACTTTACAGAAGTGCCGCAGTGATGTCGCAGATCAAAAATTTCCCGGTAACGGTGTGCGGGGCGGGCGCTTTGGGTGCGAATATTACAGAAAGTCTGGCGCGATCGGGCTTTTGTCAGTTAAAAGTCATCGATCGCGATCGCATTGAGGAACGCAACCTTTCCACTCAACCCTATTATCGATCGGACATCGGCGCATTCAAAGCCAAAATTCTCGCCAACAACCTCTACCGCGCTTTGGGAGTCAGCATTGACGCGCACTCAAAAGAATTGACACCCGCAAATGCCGATCGGCTGCTGGCAAACAGCGCCACAGTCATCGATACTTTTGATAACAGTGTCGGGCGGCAAGCAGTCAAGGATTACTGTGCCAGTGTCTCTCTTCCCTGCGTACACGTCGGATTAGCTGCCGATTACTCTGAAATAATTTGGAACCAACACTATCGGGTTCCTTCAGCGGTGAATGATGACGTTTGCGATTACCCGCTGGCGCGAAACTTGGTAATGCTGACAGTTGCAGTTGCTTGCGAAGTAATTGTTACCTTTGCTGCTACCAAAGAGCAACAAAATTTAACTTGCACGATCGGAGATTTTGCAGTAAAGCCACTTATATTGTAGAATGTCGGTTGACTGTTGCCAGAAACCCGGTCAATCAAGATTGGATGCCCCCATCCTATAAACCCGGTTTCTCACCCTCAAACAATCGTCCAACTTGCAAAAAACGCTTGAAAAATTAACAGGGAAAATATGGCCGGATCGCAGACTTTTTATTATTTACTAGGAGTTCTCGCCCTATTAGTTTTGACGGGAACAAGTAGAGCAAACTATGCAGCGAGCTCCGCAGTTTGCTACACTGATGATTGCCATCGACCAGCAGTGAGACACCATAAAAGGATTTTAAAATGCGGCTCGAAAGGGCACGATGTTAAGAAACTGCAAAAGTTGTTGAACGCGCGGGGCTTGTCCCCACACCCGATTGTAATTGATGGCGTTTTCGGTCCGACAACCGAAAATGCAGTGAAAAGATTTCAGCGACAAGCGGATATTCCTGTAGACGGAGTTGTGGGAGGCAAAACTTGGGACAGACTGTTTGCTAGTTTGTAAATTTAAGCACCGGACAACAAAGGTTCCTAAGTCATCATTGCTAATCATTAATCGCTGCGGTTTGTAGTTGGACAGATAGCGCATATTGTGCAACTACAGACACAGAAACTTTAATCAACAATCCATCGCATACTAGATTGCTAATGAATGAAGTTTTAGATTTTTGGTTTGGTCGATCGAACTCTCCTGAGTTTGGCAAAGTCCAAAAGAAATGGTTTGAAAAAGATGCGGATTTTGACGCCCAAGTGCGATCGCGCTTTCTGTCGCAATACGAACTCGCCGCCTCCGGTCAACTCGACTCATGGCAAGATTCCCCCGAAAACTGCCTAGCATTAATTATACTGCTCGATCAATTTCCGCGTAATATGTTTCGGGGAACGCCCCAAGCATTCGCCACAGACAGCAAAGCTTTAGCCACCGCCGAATACGCTATTAATAATAAATTCGAGCGCGAATTGCTTACTGTACAAAAATTATTTGTTTATCTGCCTTTTGAACACAGCGAAAACTTAGAAAACCAGCAAAAATCTGTCGAACTATTTAGCCAACTCAGCGGCGAACCTGACAGCGATTCATTCATTGAATACGCGATGCAGCATTTGGAAATAATCCAGCGTTTTGGGAGATTTCCCCACCGCAATGAAATTCTCGGTCGCGAAACAACCCCCGAAGAAGCAGAGTTTTTGAGACAACCCGGTTCTGGATTTTAAAGCGCGATCGCAAAATTTTTAGGTTATTTGCTGTACAGACTTAAAAATACTATAGTTAAGAGGAATGCCCCACTGATTTTACAGCCAAAAGCACGGATTACAATTGATATAAAAAATAGCGATTTTCTGCTAACATTTAAAATTTAAAATCAAATCGGCTACTAAAATTATCAATATGTGTTTCAAACACCAAGAATATATAGATAAGCTTTCAACTCAATGCCCGCCACAGGACTATGAACCTAAAGAAATGCTGGCTTTTAGATTTGTATTTGAACCCAATGATGAACGATCTATTAATAACTTTAAACCAGTGCTGATAATAACTCCGCAGCGCAACCTACAACCAGAAACAGAAGCAACCAGATGTCAAGGTTATGCGCTATCATTATTTGATACCAAGGAAAATGCCGAAAAACGTTATTTAAAACTAACAAAAAAAAGAAAAAAACTCCGCGATTCTCTGGGGACTCACATAGCAGCAGGCTCGATCGACAAGACAGATGGAGTTGTCTCCAAAATAGATGATAACGGTCACTTGAGCCTACATGAATTTGCTACTGCTGATTTAGCAGCAAAATTTGTAATAACATCTTGTTTATTGTAAGGTACAAAAAAATGGAACAATTAATAGGATTTAAACTAAGTAAATTTCCTTTATCTCTCAGAAGCATAGTCACTTTAGAGTATTTCGACGGCCCCCTGCTATCGCTTTTTGAGAATGAATACGGCGATAGCTATCTTTATTCTTGGTGCGATGTAGATAATTTGTACAATCGCTGGTTGGTTTTCAGAGTTGCACGAGTAACTCTCAAGCTTTACATAGAGGGACAAGTTTCATTGCACGAGTTAATTGTAAATCCTGTTGACGGATTTCTATATTCATTAGATATAGACAAGGATTTACAGGTGAAAAACACTTATTTAATCCTGCCTGAGAATTTACCGGCAATCTACTTGCCCGAAACAGATTCCTATTACGAACTGTCTGATTTAAATCGCGAAACTGCGGAAGAAGATAGGTTATTAATTTTTCAAAAGCTTTCCGGTGAATCTCAACTTAGCAAGGTTTGAAGCTGACTAAACAACCAGATCCCCGACTTCTTGAAGAAGTCGGGATCTAATCCATCGCCCAATCCTCAGCCGCGATACTGCACCCGATAAATCCGGTTGTTCGCTTCCTCAGTAAACAGCAAACTCCCGTCAGGTAAAACCAGCAAACCAACCGGCCGCCCCCAAGTTTTCGGGCCCGACGGATCTGTGAGAAAACCCGTCAGAAAATCCTCATAGTAACCTTGAGGGCGTCCGTTCGCCGCATTAAAAGGTACAAACACGATTTTATAACCAGTTCCAGCGTTCCGGTTCCAACTGCCGCGAAACGCCACAAATGCCCCGTTGAGAAATCTTTTGGGAAACGTTTTGCCGTCGTAAAACTGAAGCCCCAAAGCCGCCGAGTGCGCCTGAAACAGCACGTCCGGCATTAATGTTTTAGCCGCTAAATCAGGTCGATCGCTATTGCCGTTTCTGGAGTGGCGCGGGTCGAGCAAATTCGGCTTAAAATAAGCGTAAGGCCAGCCGTAAAACTCGCCTTGACGAATTCTTGTGAAGTAATCCGGCACCAAATCATCTCCCAAACCGTCGCGTTCGTTGACTGTTGTGTAGAGTTGATTCGTTGTTGGGTGAAAATCCAATCCCACCGGATTTCGCAAACCGGAAGCAAAAATTTGCTGGTTCTTGCCGTCCAAATTCATCACTTGAACAGACGCCCTCGGCAGCGGCTCGACATCGGCATTAGACTGCGAGCCAACTGATACGAAAAGCTTGCTCTTGTCGGGGGAAACGACAACATTTCGCGTCCAGTGTTGGTTGTAGCCGCCGCCCGGTAAATCGGCAATTTTTTGACCGGCACCACTCAATTGTTCCTGCCCTTTTGTGTAGGGAAATCGGCGGACTTCAGCGGTATTTCCGAGGAAAAAATAGCGATCGGCAAAAGCCATGCCAAAAGGAATATTTAAACCGTTTTGGGTACTTGCAAAAGTTTTGCGAACCTCAGCAACGCCGTCGCGGTTGGCATCCCGCAACAGCGTAATCCGATTCTGCCGGGTTTCTGTTACCAAAACATCGCCTGTCGGCGTCAAAGCCAGCCATCGCGGAGCGTCTAAATTGTCAGCAAAAACGTTGACGACAAAGCCAGGAGGGACTTGCAGCACTGGCGATGCGGGAATCGGTACTACTTGAGGAGGTTTTGAGGCGCTATCGCTGGCTCCTGGCCGCGGCAAAGAAGTTGCAACAATGCGGATTGGCTGCGGCGAAAGCGGTTTGGTCGGTACAATTTGATTTGTCCCAACATTTGCCAGCGGTGCACGGGAGGGAATTTGCGACACGGGGCCGCTGTCGCCCACAGCAGGGGCGATCGCATCTGTAGCTCGATCGCACGCAATCATCGGCAACAGCAGAATTAGCAGCAAGAAACGCAGGTAATACATAGCAGCGATTTCTCAACAATTGCTGGACAATTCTATTATTCTAACTGGTATTAAACAGCTAAGCCACCGCCGGCGCGGTGGCTTAATTCGATTTACTGATACCAGTTGCAAAAAAGAATGCAACTGTAGACCTGTGATTCCAACTTTGAGCTTGATCAGTCAATCAATTTTAGATTTTAGATTTTAGATTTTAGATTGAAGAAAGCGACCCCACTGATAACTCCGAGGGCTTGCGATCCGGATTCGAGCTTTTTTCTCGCTCCACGAATGAATCACGGGGCTGGTGACCACATTGCTTTTGGTCATTCCCATCGAAAATCGAAAATCGAAAATCTAAAATGGTATAACCTAGCTCTACCAAAGTCCTCTCACAGGAGCCGGACGGGGAGCCGGAGCCGGAATTGGACGGGGAGCAGGAATCGGAGCCGGAGCCGGAGCCGGACGAGGAGCCGGACGCGGTGGCGGTTCTGGGGCCGGACGCGGTGCCGGTGCTGGGGTTGCGGGACGAGCAACCGTTGTGGCTACAACCTTATAATCGGGGATCACCGCGATATTTTGTATCTGAGATCCGGCGACGGTGGCTCTGACTTTCATTCCCGGTACGAGGCCAATAATTCTCAGGACGCATCTTTGAATCCTGAGAGTCCTGTACGGCGCGCTTTCTTCGCGAATAGTTACTACATCACCAACAATACTTTTGACAAAACCGACAATGGTTCTAGCGTTTGCTGTTGTGGTGGTTTGCGTTTGGGCTATTTGAGTTGCAGGGTTAGCCATCGCAGGATTTACTGAGACCGCCGAAATTACCACCGACAGTGTTGCACCTGTCAATAATTTGATGTTCTGAAGACGCATTGAAACCTCACATTAACTGCTATTCAGGGTCGGGTTTGCTTCCGCTGCGCGAAAGTCCCAACCTCTATACCTAATCCAGTTTAATCCCCAGAGTAGGAAATTTATGACAATCTCAAAAAAAGATTATCGAACAAGTATTGAAAGACTAAATTTTACATCATAAGTTCCCGATTTACAACAAGTTCAGCGGTTTGCATCTCTAGAGTGTTGCCGTGATATATTGAGTTTATTCGATCGACCGTAGCAGTTTTTTTCCGCCAACCTAACTGTTGCTGGGGGCAACTCTACCCAAAGACAGATTGTGCTTGCAGGATGCAGGAGCGCCATAGTTTGAATACTCGATCGCCAGTCGGTCATGGCTAAAAAATCAAATTAGTCGGAGGTATAATTTAATCATTTTCTGGCAATATTTACGCATAAAGCGGGTTTTCTCACGACATTCTCTTGCGTAAGTCCACTGAGCCACTTATAAAAACCTTGTTTTTTTCGTAGTATTATTGCCTAAGCTTTGTGTTGAGTTACAAGTTATCAGTGGTGTAATTTCAACTAACAACTGTGCAGCGCAGTTGCAGTCAAAAAGCCATCTCAAAATTTTTCTGATCGGGTGCGGTTGGCGGATAATTAGATAGGAACTTTGTAGGAACTGCTGGTGAGGAGTTTAGCGAACAAAACAATGGTGAAGAGCAAATTTTTGTTTAACAAGTTAATTGTACTGAGCTTGAGTGCAGCCGCGCTGTCGGTCGGCCTACAGCAGCAGGCGACTGCCGAAGTGGTGGCTAATTCAAGTAATAGTGCGATCGCAGCGCAGCGGCCCACATCCGAGACAAAATTGCCGAATCTCGGAACCCCAGAACTGCCGCCCCTGGGAGAACCATTTCGTTATATTCCCCAGGAACCAAAACCTGCGGTAAATCCTATTGAGGAAGTGCGTTTAGTGCTGAAATTGCGAGAACGCCGCGTCTATGTTTACCGACAAAATAAGGTGCAAGCCAGTTTCCCGGTTGCTGTGGGAAAAGGCGGGTGGGAAACTCCTACAGGCAATTTTAAAGTTATGCAAATGATCAAAGATCCAGTTTGGCAAAATCCTTGGACAGGAGAACTTATTCCTGCTGGGCCCGACAATCCATTAGGGAGTAGGTGGATGGGGTTTTGGACGGATGGCAAGAATGTGATTGGTTTTCACGGTACTCCGAATCCAGAGTCGATCGGGGGGGCGGCTTCTCACGGCTGCGTCAGAATGTTTGATAAAGACGCACAGGCTTTATTTGAGAAAGTCGCAGTTGGCACACCGGTGATAGTTGAGCATTAATTATTTGGAGGTTGGGGTGCAGAAAAACACATGAACAGGCTTTCCGGCCTGTTCCACAAAGACTTAAATTTGGTTGTGGGGTGGGCAGGAGAGCCCGCCCATGAAATACTGATTGATAATGGTGATTTTTGGTGAGTTAGAACTTACACCTTAAACTTCTGTCAGCAACAGGCTTTCCGGCCTGTTCCACAACAAAGAGTTAAATAGATTGCTGATATTTTTCCAGCAACTCCGGGATGTAATCGTAGCCGTCAACACCGATCGCCGGAATGATATTCGCTCGACTTTTAGCCAAAGATTGTTTAAAAGATTCCGCCCCCATTTGACCGCGCAAAATTGTCAACAAACCCGCCGATTGACGCCACTCCATCGCACCAATTTGTTCCAAAGTATACATCCCCAAACTGCCCGCAAATATCGCTTTTTCTAGTGAGTTGATTCTGTAATAAGCTTGAGCCAAGTAAGCCAAATTCAGACCTTGCAAATATAAATCCCCTGAGAATTGAGCCGCTTGCCAACCTTTGAGCAAATATTCGATCGCAGCTTCAGCATTTTCCAGGGCGATTTTAGCAATACCGAGACTGCTGGAACAAAAAGCTTGACTTTGGCGATCGCCCAATTTTTCCGATAGCAACAAACCTTGTTCCAAATAACCGATCGCACTCTCGTAAACCTCCGGTTCCACCTCCTCCAACTGCCGCGCTTGAAACACTTCGCTGTAACCCAAATTAGCCAGGGCATTTGCCTCGCCTTGCCTTTCTCCCGCTTGTCGTGCCATAATTAAAGCCCGCTGGCTGTAATTAATCGCTTCCTGATAATTTTTTTGAGCAACATAGTTGCGGCTGATGTGATTGAGATTGGCAACTTCGCAAGCTTTGTCTCCTTCGGTACGGGCAATTTCCAGCGCTTGCTTGTGCAACAAGATCGATCGCTCGTAGGCCCCAGCCGCCTGCATCGAATAACCCAAAAGCGTCAGAATCCGAGCTTTTGCTTGAGTGCCTTCAACTCGCCGCAGCGGTTCGTCTAAATAATCCAAAGTATGCCGCAGGGCTTTACCATCAAACGAAGCAAAAATTCCCCCGTAAAGCGGAAAATATTCTCGCTGAGAAAAAGCGCGCAAAATTTGCAAAGTTACTTGAAAACAAGCATTTGCCAACTGCTCGCCGCTCTTGGTAGAATTATTAAACCCACTAGCTAGCTGACTCCAAATTACCGCAAAAGTAATGTAAGTAGAAATTGAAGCTTTTGTTGACACTTTGGAATCGTAAACTTGCTTGTCAAACCATGTCGCCAACGCCCGCTGCAAGCACTGCAAAATAATCGCCGCTTCCACCAATATGCCTAAATCTAAATTCGATTGCTGGGCTGCGAATTGAACTACAGATTCACCGACTGCAATAGTATTCAAAAGAGCCTGGGGGAAGGGACTGTTAACTTTTTTTGCCCAAAAAGCCCAAGGCCCATTTTGTTCGGGACTCCCGGCAAATCCTAGCTGCTGCGGCTGATAAATCCAGCCCACGAGTTCCGGTTCCAACCGCTGCCAAGATTCTAAACCTTTCGCGATGCCGGCGGTGATTTGCTGCAAATCTTGTTCGGTTTCGGGATTGGCAGTTTGCAGCATTTGTTGGTGCAGAGATTTTGCCAATTGCTGCAATTGAGCCAGAGTCAGCGGATGTTCTTTATTCGGATCGATTACTTGCAATAATGCCAGGAGGCGGGCGTTAGATTCGGCAGTAACGATTTGTTGGATTGAGGATGCAATTGCGCGATCGACGCGGTTATCTTTCTGCCAGCGTTCCCATTCTCCTTGGATGGTTTTGAGAGCTCGGAGGGTGCGATTTGCCTTTGCTTGTTTGATTTCGTCTTTTTCATTTCTGACTTGATTTTCTGCGGCATCAAGGCGTTCGCCGAAACAGCGTTCAAAGATTTCGCCAGTACCAGTGCTAATGTCTTGCACCAGCATTTGATAAACTTGTTCTTTGGAGCGAATTTGACCTTTGAGGGTGATTTCGACAATTTTGTCGATTAGGGCTAGGTAGCGATCGCGCAGTGAGGTAGATTCAGGCATAAGTTATTTTTAGTTAATAAATTTTTATGGACAGCGCTTGCAGCTTGCACCATTTCATGCTGCTACTTAATTTTACAGCTCATCTGGATTAATGCCCATTGCTCGCAGTCGATCGGCTAATGGATTTGCCCGCTGACTTTCCGATTCGGCTAGCTGCCTTTCCAATTGAGCTCGCTGTCTTGCAAATTCTTCTGGAGTCCGAGCTAAATTGCCATTAACATCATACTAGCGCAGCCACAACCTCTGATGTTCCAAAAAAGAACCTTACCGCAAACCAAAACTCAACTTTATTTCCAGTATCCAGAATCGAGCACCTGTTAACACTTGTTCGCGGTAAAGGTTGTCAACTAAGCGAAATACTCTCAATTGGTTTTTGTATTTCCTAAAAAAAAGTAATAACGAATCTTCAAAATTATCTCGTAAATCTGCCACTTAGTCTGCGGTTTGTTTGGTTCCGATTCTGTCAGCCCCAAATCTTCATCTTGCCTACCTAGTGACAGAAATTAGATGCCAATTAAAGGAGTTACGGCTTCGTTCCAAATGGCGTAACTTTGGCGCAAGTCTCTGTCTCGGTAAACTCTCAAAACTTCGACAACTAAATACCAATCGGGTGTTTTGTACCACTTGGGATGATTTGATTCGTAGTACAGATTTATATCGCTACTAGAGAATACGCGAGGCTAGATAATTAGGGAGAAAGCCACTGTCTCACAACTTTTGTGATTGCCAGGGTGATATTCGTCAGGTAAGCCTGGGTGCTCCGGGTCTTCACTTGGTAGAGCGTACATCGTCGGCAGCACTTTTGTTTGCGTTGGCTGCGACTCTGGTATGTACATTTTTATACAATTATCCCTGCGAGATGTTAAGGAGATTCAGGCGGTACGGTAATTGTTACATTATAACGCGATGTGATTTTTTGTGGCAGAAATTCGGTATCCTTTGCACCGGAAATTTTTGCTAAATAATTTTTGCTAAATAACGATCGCCCACTGCTTTTATTAATAAATATTCTCACCTCGCTCTGACGGTTGGTTTGAGTTTTTTGGGGAGAGTTATAAGGTATTTTATTATGTAATGCAGGCAACATTTTTAAATGCGAACACTCAGGTTTTTGAGTCGGGTGGTACGCCTAATTCGAGCGAGAAAAGGAGATGACGACGGGCAGTAAGAAGATGTTGACATACACGAGTTATTTGTGGTATGTTAGGCTGAATAATTTATTATACATTGGTAACACAATATCTGCGACACAATTCTTGGTGGCTCTGCCAACTTTTTGGTGATCGCAGAAGGCGTTTTGGGTCAACGGTTAGACGGCTATACCCGGACTCAATTAAGACTTTGTTAGTATCTTGAGTGTTTACATCTACTGATTTTGAGGTAACAAACAATGAAAGACTTAATAATGGGTTATGCAACAAACTGTAAATTCGATGATTTCTACAGGTTCGTTGCATCAACTCGTCAGCATTGCGCTCCAGATAAAGTTGATATTGTTGTGTTTATTAATGCCTTAGGGGATGAGTTCGCAAAGGTAGCTCTAGAAAAAAATATCACCCTTATACCAGTTGAAAATGTATGGAAGTGGGTTACTAGCTCAAAAATCCTAAATCTCATCTATCACGCAAAGATGGTGGGACTGCAAGCTTTAATTAGACTAAGTTCAGGCTCTAACCCTACCTACTTAGAGGAGGATTATAGGAGTACGGTTGCCAATTGGATTCATCCACTAGCAGGTCGGTGGATTACTTACCATACATTCCTTAAGGTTAACTCCAGTTATCGAATGGTTATGACTTCAGATGTGCGTGATGTTGTTTTCCAAGCTTCTCCCTTCGAGGACTTAGACTCTAGTAAGCTTCACGTTTTTGAAGAAGCAGGTATTTATTTTGGGCCGCCCACTCCCGAAAATGTAGATAGTGAATGGGTGAATGCTGTTTATGGAAAAACAATTCTTGAAAAACTGTTGGGAAAACCTATACTCTGTGCAGGGACAGTATTAGGAGGAAACCATCTCATGATGCAATTAATTGAATTAATGGTGGTGGAGGCTCTACGCCATCGTCGTAAGCCTCTAGATCAAGCAATGTTCAATAAGGTGATTAACTATGAATTTCCCAGTAACCAAACGGTGAAACATAATTTGAAGAGTGGTGCCGTCCTCACACTGTGTGGAGATCATGAGAGATGTTGGGATATTCAGGATGACAAAGTGATGGTTGACGATCGCCTTGTTCCTGTTATACATATGTACGATCGCGATTCTCGGACTAAGGAATTATTTCTCAGCAAGATTCCAAGTCCGCAGAAGTAACCTGTAACCGGATTTGTTTAGGAATTATGTAACTGGCTTACCTTAATCGGACTCTGCGATTTTCTCGCGTCTGGCTTTAAACCCCGTGAACGGTTACATCCGTGGTGTTCTACTCGATGAAATTCTGTAATCGCTTCGGAAGTTGAGTTAAACTTCCCCGTAGAGGGAAGTTTAGCTTAAAAAGGGAAACGTTAAGAACATTCCGCTTCCGTTTTTCTATAACGCCTTGGTTTTACACTATAAATCCTGCCTTCTCTCAGACTTGGCGACGGCACACCATTCTTGAAATAACACCGATCGCCCTCAACTCCCGGCCTCATCAAAGTAAAAGCCTGACATTGTTCATCAAACACATGGATTTGTTTGCAAAGATCCGGGTCGGGTTGGCTAATGTACATATTGCTATAATCAGCGCCGATTCAGTCAGTATTTAACTCTCAATTCCACCTTGCCAACAGCCACTAACTGCGACACAACAGTTTTAGCTTCTGCACCAATCATCCCCAAAGCAGAGGCTCCACTACTAGGCACATTTGGATAGGAGTCTTTAACCAAAAGAATTAGCTGCGGCAGTGCAGTTTAAGCTTTTGCACGGATTTTATTCAAAGCAGAGGCTGCACTACTACGCACTGTTACATCTGAGTCTTGAAGCAGGGAAATTAGCTGTGACTGTGCAGTTTTAGCTTCAGCACCGAAACTTCCCAAAGCAGAGGCTGCGCTGCTACGCACTGTTACATCTGAGTCTTGAAGCAGGGGAATTAGCTGTGGCACAGCAGTTTTAGCTTCTGCACGCATCCTTGCCAAAGCATAGTCTGCACGGCTACGCACCTTTGCATCGGAGTCTTTCAGCAACAGAATTAGCTGCGGCAGTGCAGTTTTAGCTTCTGCACCCATCCTTGCCAAAGCATTGGCTGCACGGCTACGCACAGTTGCATCGGAGTCTTTCAGCAACAGAATTAGGTGTGGCACAGCAGTTTTAGCTTCTGCACCCATCCTTCCCAAAGCATAGTCAGCACGGCTACGCACAGTTGCATCGGAGTCTTTCAGCAACAGAATTAGCTGCGGCAGTGCAGTTTTAGCTTCTGCACCAACCGGCACATCTGAGTCTTTCAAGGTTTTGACAAAGGCAGGAATAGCAGGAAGAGCAATTTGTCTTAGAACCTCAGCAGCACTCTGGCCGACTGACAAATTCTGATCCTGCAAAGCTTCCATCCCATCAGGGATGGCTGGTTCACCTATTTTTCGTAACAGCTTAATAGCTGGATCAAGTGCCGTTTCATCGTTACTCTTTAACTTCTCGGTGAGGGAGGCAATCTGTTTGGGATTAGCTGTGGGTTCGTCCTTAATTCCAGCCGCAGCATTGCGAGTCAACAGCAAAGGGGATGTGAAAGATAGAAACGACAGGGCAATTACGGCAACTAATCTTTGTCGGTAGTGCTTCGTCATGGGCCAGAATCCTTGTATTTGATGAGCCGTCTCAGCCATTTGAATAATTGTGTATACATTCTCATCAAACTGTTTCAGGACTCCGGACGATCTAAATTTGTGCTTGTCTGTGGTGAAATCGATCGCCCTAAATACTGCTTAAAAAGCGCCACTTTAAGAACATTCCGCCGTCTCAGGCATAATTATAGGAATCCTTGCAGGAGTCGTAAATTTTTTACCGCACCCCAACCCTCCCCGAACCCGCTCGCTCGGGAGTAAGAAATTTACAAATGATGCGAGGATTGCTATAGATATCTTATATTCGTTCTATGATGTGTTTATGATTTCCGAACCCCTTACCCTCTCAACAAGCAATCCTGTTTTAGCAGCCAAAGGATTAACTCGTCGTTTTGGTGGTTTAATTGCTGTAAACAACGTATCTTTTACAGTTGAAAAACACGAAATTTTTGGATTAATCGGCCCTAACGGCGCGGGCAAGACAACTCTATTTAATCTAATGACTGGACTGATACCTGCTTCTAGCGGCAACCTGATTTATCAAAATGAAAATATTTCCCAATTGAAGCCTTATCAAATTGCTAATAAAGGTATTGCCAGAACTTTTCAAAATATCCGGTTGTTTGGGGAACTTTCTGCGGTGGAAAATGTGGCGATCGCCCGACACATCCACAGTCGATCGGGCAATCCAGTTTTATCGGTGCTGGCGGGGATTTTCGGCTTGCCAGCATCTAACACAATGGAACGCCAAACCCAGCGGAAAGCCTTAGAATTGTTGGATTTAGTCGGATTGGGCGATCGCGCGGGCGAACAAGCCAAAAACTTGCCCTACGGCGACCAGAGGCGCTTAGAAATTGCCCGCGCTTTAGCCTTAGAACCGCAAATACTCTTGTTAGATGAACCTGCAGCAGGGATGAATCCCAGTGAAAAGCACAAATTAAGCGAATTTATCCGAGAAGTACGCCAACAATTCAATTTAACTGTAATATTGATCGAGCATCATGTACCGCTAGTTATGGGGTTGTGCGATCGAATTGCCGTCTTGCATTTCGGTCAGCTTATTGCTTTGGGAGAACCTGCTGTTGTGAGGAATGACCCGGCGGTGATTGAGGCTTATTTGGGAGATGAAACGTAGAAATTGTAAATGTTTCCCCGGCTCTGGCAGGGAAGCGACATCTACAGGCTCCGCCTCGTTTGGTAACATAAAAAATCGAGGCCGAGCCTCTGGTTCTGCGTTACCAGACCGAGCGGGGAAACGAGTAAGATTAATAGTTATTGTTAAATGTATCTCCCAGTCCTCTTAAGAGGAATTCAGCTATGAGCCAGGGGTTGAAACCTCTGGCGGACTCGCGGACTAACCGACTAGCGAACTGCGGGAAAAGAGAGAAAATTTTATCAACAATCAAGTCACACAAAATGCAACACAGCTCACCCAAAACCACCCAAAACATCCTCTTAGAACTCAAAAATGTTTCTGTAAGTTATGGGGGAATTCAAGCCCTACAAAATATTAATCTCACGATTAATGCAGGCGAGGTTGTCAGTCTCATCGGTGCCAACGGTGCGGGCAAAAGTACCACCCTGAGAGCGATTTCTAAAATAGTTAATTTGCGGCAAGGACAAATTATTTATAGCGGGCGCGATATTAGCCGCCGCCAAGCTCACGAAGTTGTGAAATTGGGAATCGCCCACAGTCCAGAAGGGCGGAGGGTTTTGGCGCAGCAAACGGTGTTGAGTAACTTGGAATTGGGGGCCTATATTCGATCGGACTCGGCGGCAGTAAAAGCCGATTTAGAGCGCCAATTTGAGATATTTCCGCGCCTAGCAGAAAGGCGCCGCCAGCTAGCAGGAACTCTCAGCGGCGGGGAACAGCAAATGCTGGCGATCGCCCGCGCTCTGATGAGTCGCCCGAAACTGCTATTATTAGACGAGCCTAGTTTAGGCTTAGCACCTGCGATCGTCAAAGAAATTTTTGCAATTATTCAAAACCTGCGCTCAACAGGCGTTACAATCCTCTTAGTCGAACAAAACGCCAGTTTAGCACTGCAAATTGCCGATCGGGGTTACGTACTAGAAGCTGGTAATATTACCCTCACAGGTATTGGAACGGATTTGCTAAACGACGAGCGAGTCAGGAGCGCATATTTAGGATGAGTTGGTTAATTTTGGGAATTTTGACCGCTTTTTTTGAAGCTGTCAAAGACGTTTTTGGCAAACAAAACCTCAAAAAAAGTGACGAATATGTCGTCGCTTGGTCTCTCTCATTTTTTTCAGTCATCTGTTTGCTTCCCTGGGTATTATATACAGGAATTCCGCCATTAAACTCTCAATTTTGGCTCGCCCTATTAATCGGAGGTAGCATCAACGCTGTCACAGCCCTCCTCTACATCAAAGCCATCAAACTATCAGATTTATCCCTGACACTACCGATGGTAGCTTTGACACCCTTATTCATGTTGGTAACTTCACCGTTAATTGTCGGTGAATATCCCAATTTTTTTGATTATATTGGCATTTTACTAATCGTAGCCGGCTCTTATTTATTAAATATAAAAGAGAAATCTAAAGGATCTTTAGCCCCATTCAAAGCACTGCTGGATGAACCCGGACCCAAGTTGATGTTAATCGTCGCAGTACTATGGAGTATTGCCGCAAATTTTGACAAAATAGGAGTTACAAATTCCAACCCTATTTTTTGGGTATTCTCTTTGTTTGGTACCATGAGTGTTTTGCTACTGCCAGTTTTATTGCACAAAACCCCAAATCCAGGGCGACAAATTTTCAAACAATTACCAATGCTAGCAGCTATGGGGTTTATCAATGCTATTGGAATAATTTTTCAAATGCAAGCTTTGACATTAGCTTTCGTAGTGCAAGTGATTGCGATTAAGCGTACTAGCGTGTTAATGGGTGTATTGTTCGGTCATTTCCTTTTTAAGGAAAAAGATATTCAACAAAGATTCTTAGGGGCGGGAATCATGATTTTGGGAGTTTTATTTATCAGTTTATAGGTAGAGATTTCGGGGACTTTGACGCTCGTTCTCTCGCCGAATGTAGGGGCGGTGCCCCCGTGCTCGCCCTCTCTCGGTTGGGCGGGGATGTCTGGGTGGGAAACAAGCCCGCGCCTCTATTGATGTATAAGTCATGTTATACTCAAGGCGATCGCACTTTTTCTCACTATTTATTAAGATAAAAAAAATTAATGCACAAAATAGCCGCCACACCCGGAGGTTGGAACCCTCAAGCAGAAGGAGTAATTTTTATTCAGCAAACCCCAGCACCAATAGTATTTATTAGTGCTGCTGACACCGACATTCAAACTCTCGCAGCCGCCGCATCCAAAATGCCGGCAGCATTCCCCAAAGTGCGCGCAGTAAACCTGCTTCAATTGCAGCAACAACTAACCATTGATACTTATGCCGAGGAAGTTTTAGAACGTGCAGAGGTCATAATCTTAAGACTGTTAGGAGGGCGTTCTTATTGGTCTTACGGGTTAGAAATCCTGCGAGAAACTGTGCAAAAAACTAACGCCTCACTGATTGTAATGCCGGGAGAAGACAGTCCCGATCCCGATTTAATCAGCCATTCCAATGTATCGCTGTCAGCAGTCAATCAACTTTGGCGCTATTTCACAGAAGGTGGAGTCCAAAACTTTGTTAATGCACTAAAATTTGCCGCCGATACTTGCTTGAAAACTGCTTATAATCCGCCTCTACCTCAAACAGTTTCCCGCGTCGGAATTTATGAATGGGGCGGAGAAGCGGGGGCGTGTTTTGCAACTTTACAACCAGATTCTGATCCCCCTAAATCCCCCTTAAGAAGGGGGACTTTGACAACTTCTTGCTCCCCCCTTATTAAGGGGGGCTGGGGGGGAGATCCGGGTTTAAACACACACCCTAAAGAAGACTCCCTCCTTACTAAGGGTGACACTTCTTGCTCCCCCCTTAAGAAGGGGGGCTGGGGGGGAGAGCCGGGTTTGGAAACACGCCCTAAAGGGGACGGCGAGGGCGGGCACGGGGGCACCGCCCCTACGGTCGGAATTTTATTTTATCGTGCTCATTACTTATCAGGAAACTTAGCACCAATTGATGCACTTTGTCAAGCTCTAGCAGAGCGAAACTTAGTACCGGTTCCCGTCTTTGTGTCGTCTCTGCGGGAACCGGATTTGCAAATAGAATTGCTGGAATATTTCCAGCCCAAAGAATCAGAACCCATTCAATTATTGCTCAACACCACAAGTTTTGCAGTCTCGGGTTTCAGCAGTCAAGAACCGGCACAAAACAGCTTAAAATCCTTAGACGTTCCCGTATTGCAAGCAATCTTCAGCGGTGGCGGTTTGGAACAGTGGGAAACGGAACTTCAGGGACTTTCGCCCCGCGATGTGGCGATGAATGTAGCATTGCCGGAAGTAGACGGAAAAATCATTACTAGGGCTGTTTCTTTTAAAGCCGTACAGACTTGGAACAGCGAATTAGAAACAGATGTAGTAGGCTATGTAGCAGCGGGCGATCGCATTTCATTTGTAGCAGATTTAACCGCGAATTGGGTGAAGATGAAACAAACCCCAGCCGCCAACAGACGCATCGCCCTAATTTTAGCAAATTACCCTACCCGCAACGCCCGCTTAGCCAACGGTGTCGGCTTAGATACGCCCGCTAGCTGTGTCGAAATCCTCAAAGCTATGCAGCAAGCTGGCTATCAAATTGAAAACATCCCCGCTAGCGGCAACGAGTTAATTGAACTCCTGACTTCTGGTGTGACAAATGACCCGGAAGGACGCGAATTGCGGCCTGTTCATCAATCTTTGGATTTGGCAGAATATAAAGAATATTTTGCTAGTTTGCCACAGGAAGTACAGGAGGGAATTTGTAAAAGATGGGGGCTTCCGGGAAGCTATGCACAAGATTTTATAAGTAACAATACGTCTTTTCCGATTCCGGGAATTCAGTTCGGTAATGTATTTGTAGGAATTCAACCATCGCGGGGATACGAACTTGACCCCGCATTAAATTATCACGCACCAGACTTAGAACCAACTCACAATTATCTAGCTTACTATTATTGGCTGCGAGAAAAGTTGGGAATTGACGCTATAATTCATGCCGGAAAACACGGCAATTTAGAATGGCTTCCCGGTAAAAGTATAGCATTGTCTAACAAATGTTATCCAGAAGTAGCATTAGGCGCAATGCCGAATTTTTATCCCTTCATTGTCAACGATCCGGGGGAAGGTTCCCAAGCAAAAAGACGATCGCAAGCCGTGATAATCGACCACCTGACACCGCCGATGACTCGCGCCGAACTCTACGGGCCTCTGCAGCAGTTGGAAACCTTAATCGACGAGTATTGCGAAGCCCAAAGTTTAGATCCGTCCAGATTGCCCATGATTCGCGATCGCATTCTCGCCCTCACCAACAAAGAAAACTTAGATAAAGACTTAGGAATACAACTAAATAAATCGGAATTTACAGAATTTATCACTCGTACAGACGGGTATCTTTGCGAACTCAAAGAATCCCAAATCCGCGACGGATTGCACATTTTCGGTCAGTGTCCCGAAGGTAGACAGTTGAGAGATTTGATAATTGCGATCGCCCGCCATCCCACCAACGGGCGATCGGGCATAACCCGCGCCCTAGCAGAAGACTCAGGCTACGATTTCGACCCCTTAACCTGCGATCCAACGTCGATAATTCAGCACCGCACAGCAGGCGATTTAACAGCCGAACTCGAAGAAAAAGCCGCTGAATTAGTAGATAATTTAATCGAAAACATCCGCATTAATCCGCGTTCATCTGCGGTTATAAATTCCCAAACAGGAGAAGCAACCAAACACGAATTAGACTGGATAAATAACTATCTTTTACCTTCACTCCTCCAAACAAACCAAGAAATTACCAACCTTTTGCGCGGACTAGATGGGCGGCACATACCAAGCGGCGCATCCGGCGCGCCCACTCGCGGCAGACCAGATGTATTGCCCACCGGTCGCAATTTTTACTCAGTAGATATCCGCGCCATTCCCACAGAAACCGCCTGGAGAGTTGGCAGAGTTGCTGCTGAAACTTTAATCGAAAGATACACCCAAGAAAACGGCGAATATCCGAAAACTTTGGGTTTGTCAGTGTGGGGAACATCCACTATGCGGACGGGGGGAGACGACATCGCCGAAGCCTTGGCGCTGATAGGAGTTCAACCAGTTTGGGATGGCCCTTCGCGCCGGGTTGTAGATTTTGAAATCTTGCCAGTTTCTGTTTTGGGGCGGCCGCGCGTTGATGTTACTTTGCGAATTTCTGGCTTTTTCCGCGATGCTTTTTTTAATTTAATTGATTTGTTTGACAGTGCGGTAAAAGCTGTGGCAGATTTAGAGGAATCGGCAGAAAACAATCCTTTAGCAGCCCAAGTTAAGGAAGAGATTTTGTATTGGGAATCTACAGGTTTGAGTCAGGAAGAGGCGCAAGGGCGATCGCAATTTCGAGTCTTTGGCTCAAAACCGGGTGCTTACGGCGCAGGACTTCAAGGCATCATTGAAGCTCAAAACTGGACAGACGACAGCGATTTAGCAAAAGCTTACATTAATTGGAGCAGTTACGCCTATACAAGTACCCCCCCAACCCCCCCTTATCAAGGGGGGGCTAAATCTAATTCCTCTCTTTTACAACCAGAGAATACCCCCCCAACCCCCCCTTACCAAGGCGGGGCTAATTCCAACTCTTGTCCCCCCCCTTTACAAGGGGGGGTTAGGGGGGGTGAATGGGGATGTTCTGCACCCGAAGCATTTGAAAAACGCCTCGGCCAAATGCAAATAGTTCTGCAAAACCAAGACAACCGCGAACACGACATCCTCGACTCGGATGATTATTATCAATTCCAAGGCGGAATGACTGCCGCAATTCGCAATTTGCAAGGCAAAAATCCTGAAACCTATTTCGGAGACAATTCAATTCCAGAAAATCCGAAAGTGCGGCAACTGCGGGAGGAAATTGCGCGGGTTTATCGCAGTAGGGCTGTGAATCCCAAATGGATAGAAGGTGCCATGCGACACGGTTACAAAGGTGCTTTTGAAATTGCAGCAACTGTTGATTTTTTGTTTGCTTACGATGCTACGGCAAATTGTGTAGAGGATTTTATGTATGAAGGAATCGCAGAGGCTTACATTTTTGATGAGAAAGTGCAGACATTTATTCAAGAAAACAATCCTTGGGCACTGCGAGATATGGCGGAAAGATTGCTAGAAGCTCGTCAGCGGGGGTTATGGCAGAGTGCGAACCAGGATACATTGGATAAATTGAGGTCGATCGCCCTTGAAGCCGAAGCAGTCATCGAATCCCATACTGGTTTCTAGTCTGAACGGAGAAATGATAGAATATAGTTAATATGCGAGGAATCCATGTTGCGCGATCTCACCATCCAAAATTATCGCTGTTTTAAAGATTTTCATATAGACAAGCTAGCTAGAGTTAATCTGATAGTCGGTCAGAACAATAGCGGTAAAACTACTTTTTTGGAAGCCATTTATTTATTAGTACACCAACAGAATATTCAAGCTGTATTTGATGTGCTAAGTAGCCGCGGGGAACAGAGCAAGATACAGACTCAACTTGCTTCTGGTCAAGCAGTAAACCGCAGCAAGTATCAATTTGAACATATTTTTTACGGACATCAACTAACTCCAGATCTAAGCATTTACATTCAATCTCAGAAAGAAGAACTACTCTCATTCAAAATACAAGCAAACCCTACAAACCAACAGGTATTAATTCCGGTAGCTGAAGAACTTGAAACAAGTTTTTTGTCAGGAGAGTTAATTGTTTGCTACAATCACAATGCCACAGTCAAAATTTCACTGCTGCGCGATGGTTCTATTGCTGATTTAGTTTCTTCTAAATTGACCGAGAGAAATAATAACTATTTATCGCTTGTCGGTTCCAGTCAAGATAATTTTAATTTACTCAAAACTACTGCGATAGCTTTTAACGATATGGCTGTGTTTTGGGATGCTATTACACTGACACCAAAAGAAGAAAGCGTAGTAGCAGCGCTGCAAATCTTAGAACCCGATGTAGAACGTATCAGTTTTACCAGCAATCCCACTACTGATAGCGGTATTTTGATTAAAATTAGAGGACAAAATCACCCAATTCCTCTTGGCAGTATGGGAGATGGTATGGGACGAATTCTTAGTATAGCAATGGCAGCCGTATCATCAGAGAATGGGTTTTTGTGGGTTGATGAAATTGATACAGGTCTTTACTATCAAACGCAAACTGATATGTGGCGATTGATATTTGAAACAGCACAGCGATTGAACGTTCAAGTCTTTGCAACTACCCACAGTTGGGACTGCATAGCCGCATTTCAAGAAGCCTTAGAACAGTCAGAAGATAGTTCTGTTGGCAAATTATTTCGCTTGAGCCGGCGCGGCGAGGATATTCGTGCAGTTGAATACACTCCCGATGAATTGTCCGTTGCAGTGCGCCAAAGTATCGAGGTGCGCTGATGCCAAAAGCACGAAAACCTCCTCAACCAAAACCTCAACAGTTATTGGTAGAAGGTAAGAATGACCGACACGTCATCTGGGCTTTGTGCCAGCAATATCAACTGCCAGAAACATTTTCCGTCGAAGTGCCGCAAGAAGACGGTACAGAAGGAATTGAAGCGCTGCTAAATGGCTTGCCCGAAAGATTGAAAGCAGAGAATTTACGCACGTTGGGAATTGTGGTTGATGCCGATCGCAATTTAAGTGGGCGGTGGCAATCTCTTAAACATAAACTGAGTTCGATCGGCTATCGAGACATCCCCCAATCTCCCCCTCCCGAAGGCTGGGTTTGCACACCTTCAGATCCATACTTGCCTCGCGTCGGAGTTTGGTTGATGCCAAACAATCAACTTCCTGGAATGTTAGAAGATTTTGTCGCCTATCTCATCCCCCCTGGCGACACCCTGCATCCGAAAGCCGAAGCAATTTTACAAGAGCTCGAACAAGCCGGACTTCACCGCTACACTTTAATTCATCATCCCAAAGCGCTAATCCACACTTGGCTGGCATGGCAGAAAACGCCTGCAATGCCGATGGGACAAGCAATAACAGCGCAGGTGCTTAGCTGCGATTCCCCGATCGCCTTAATTTTTATTGAATGGTTAAAACATCTGTTTGAGCTAACTGCTCGATCCGCCGGATAATTAGTAAGATCTAGTAATATTTCGCGCTCGCTGAAAGCTTTATGATTCGCCGCTACATTGCTAGCATCAGCACCAGCATCTTAAAACGTACCTGCGCCGCAACCGCCTTGCTAGCCTTAACTTTGGGATGTTCGTCAACGAAGCCGCCCAACACCGCAGCGCCATCGGGTTCGATCGAATCCGCAGTCTTAGCGCAGTCCCCAACGTCTCTGTTAGCCCGAAACCCCAACAAATCCAAAAAATCCGTCAGCGTTTCTTCATGCCCTCAAAACGATGGCTTCACCGAGGCAGTTAACTTTGCCACCCAAGCTTCTAATTTGGCTCAATCAGCCAATTCAAAACAAGAGTGGGACAAAGTAGCCGCCCTGTGGGTACAGGCCGTCGCCTGGATGCAAGCGGTTCCCGCCGGCAGTCCCAGACGGGCGTTTGCGGAGAAAAAAGTAATCGAGTACATGAGAAACCTGGTTTATTCCCAGCAGCAAGCGAGCGCAACCAGATCGCAAGCCAGTACAGTCAGCTTCAGCAGCGATTTGCTAAACGAACAACTAGAACTTTACCTATCCTACGTTGCTGCGGTCGGCCCGCCAGATGTTTTGATTGTCGGCAGTTCCCGGGCATTGCAGGGCGTCGATCCCAAACAGCTAAAACAATCTTTGGCCCAAAGGGGCCGTCCCGGCTTAAAAGTATTTAACTTTTCAGTCAACGGCGCAACTGCACAAGTAGTTGACTTTCAACTGCGGCGGCTTTTGAAGCCGGGTCATTTGCCTCAAATGATTGTCTGGGCGGATGGTGTGCGCGGATTTAACAGCGGCCGGGACGATCGCACTTTTAATTCGATCGTCGATTCTGAAGGCAGCCAACTTTTAGCAGCAGGCATTCGCCCCGAACTGCCGTCGGATGAACCCAACGAGATTCCGCTGTGTTACAGATTCCCGCAGCCCTGCGCTAACAACACTTTCCGCAAAGCATTGGCATCTGTCGATCGACCTTTCAGGGGCGGACAAGATGCCCACCCCACAATCAAATTCCTGTCTAGTGGAACCGGCATCTTGCCCGTTGCTGACACCCACCCCACAATCAAATTCCTGTCTAGTGGAACCGGTATCTTGCCCGTTGCTGAGAATGCTGCAAGATATGAGTTAAAACCGCTCGCAGCGAATGCAGCAACCCAAAAAGCACAATTGATTCCAGTCTCGCGACGCACAACAGTAGCCATGAGACAACTCAACCAATTGGCAGATTCGATCGACTCTAACGGATTCATGGCTATATCGGGCACTTACAACCCCAACACTTATTATCGAGAACGCGCTTACGTTTCAGGCCAGTACGATCGCGACTACGAAAACTTCAACCTCGGAGGCAAACAAGCAACAGCCTTTAATTCAGTTGTAGCATTTACCAAAGCTCGCAAAATTCCCCTAATTTTCGTTAATTTGCCCCTCACCAACGACTACTTAGACGGAACTCGCCTGTGGGCAGAACAGCAGTTCCGGCAGCGAATGCAGCAACTCTCGCGGCAAAAAGGCTTCGCTTTCCGCGACTTGTCGCAGCGCTGGCCGGGCCGTAACGACTATTTTTTTGACCCCAGCCACCTCAACCGCTTTGGGGCGATCGCAGTTTCTCGCCTGCTCGCGGCCGATTCCAGCATTATCTGGCCGCGGCCCAAATCCAGCCGCAGCGAGGGATAATACCATTTTCGATTTTCGATTTTCGATTAAAGAATTGGGAATGACAGATGATATCAAATCTGCCCTTCATGGGAATTATTCATCTCTCTTCCCTTCCTCTGTATCCTCTGCGTCCTCTGCGGTTTAATCATTCCGATATAACCGGAATTGATACGAGATAAGGGTTTGCAGCTTGCCAAAAATTGGATTACTTTTTGGAATTGCTATAAACCAGAGGCAGAGTCTCCGAGGGGAGATGCCCTGCGGATCGGAATAATATTTTTCCGAGTACAGTGCGATCGTCCCGGTCGCGGCACTTCAGTCTAAAATCTCATCATCTAAAATCTAAAATCGATGTGCACTGCGATCGTCCCGCTCGCGGCAATTCAGTCTAAAATCTAATCATCTAAAATCCAAAATCTAAAATCTAAAATCGATAGGTTGTGCAACTAAAACAAGTAATTATCGCCCACAAAGCCAGAGATACCCTCAGCCAGCGTTGGGCAGAACAGTGTGCCCGCCAATTAGAAAGTCGCGGGTGTCACGTTTTAATGGGGCCCAGCGGCGCGAAAGATAACCCGTATCCGGTGTTTTTAGCTTCTAGTAACAGCCCTATTGATTTAGCGGTAGTGCTGGGGGGCGACGGTACGGCCCTAGCTGCCGCGCGGAATTTGGCGGCTGACGGCATCCCGATTTTGGCAGCGAATGTGGGGGGACATCTGGGGTTTTTAACCGAGTCTTTTGAGGATTTCCAAAATACTGAGGAGATTTGGGACAGACTTTCGGAAGATAGGTATGCTGTGCAGAAGCGGATGATGTTGCAGGCAACAGTTTTTGAGGGAAACAGAAGCAATCTCGAACCCCAAAGCGATCGATTTTTGGCACTAAATGAAATGTGTGTCAAACCTGCTTCAGCCGATCGAATGCCGAGCTGTATTCTAGAAATGGAAGTTGACGGCGAAGTAGTCGATCAGTATCAAGGCGACGGTTTAATTGTGGCAACTCCCACCGGTTCGACTTGCTACACCGCATCTGCCAACGGGCCGATTATGCACTCGGGAATGGATGCGATCGCAGTTACTCCGATTTGCCCTTTGAGTTTATCCAGTCGGGCGATCGTACTCCCGCCCGGTTCAGTCGTCAGCATTTGGCCTTTAGCAGATTACGAACTCAGTACCAAACTCTGGACAGACGGCATTTTGGGTACTGCAATTTGGCCAGGACAGCGCGTAGACGTGCGGAGGGCAGACTGCGAAGCCAAGTTTATCATTTTGCGGAAAAACTATTCTTATTACAACACTTTGAGGGAAAAACTTCACTGGGCAGGAGCCAGAATTCGCTACAGCAACAATCACCGCAATTAATCCGAATCATCCACCATGAAACTGCATTAACCCCTAGGACACGTAAGCGTGAAAAAACCTGTTAAATCACCAACAATCTAGATACAAAAACCGCCCTCAGCCAACCCATAATCTCTGTACTTTGTTAAGATCGCTCAATATCTTGACAAACAGCCTGATCCATGCAGATTTCCAAAAAATCAACCCGACCTTTCAACCCTCAAGATACATATCCCTGTCCCGTGTGCCGCACCGGTCAAATTTCCACCCTAGCGCTGATGGACGCCCTAGCTTGCAACTTCTGCCAGCACATTTATACCGCAAGCGTTGAAAGACAATCGCTCCAAATGGCCGATCGCCAACCGCCCGTAACTTGGCACTGGAACGGCAAACAGTGGATAGGAGCCCACCTCGAAGGCGTAGAATTCGGATGGCCCTACTTTGCAGCGGCTCTTGGTCTAATTTTCCTTCCCACTACCTTGCTGGGACTTTCAGCTTACTATTTTCCCCCGGTTCCCGGCAGCCGGTTGTCCTGGCTGCCCGTAGCTTGGACAGGCTTAGCTTTTTTGTCGCATTTAGGCATTGTGCTGTGGTTGGTAGGTGAATTTTATCAATTCCCGGTGGTGACTTACTTCAGAGCTTGGGGGCGCAGGATTAGCCGGCGCTAGCTTAAATGCTCTCTAACAGCCGATCGCCCTCCGGCGGGTCACCGACATCGATCCAGGTAAAATTAGAGGCGATCGCAAAACACTCGCCCAAATCCGCACTTAAGCAGCTATAATCGATAGCTATTCTAAATAGTCAGATACAAACGCATTGCGATTTGTGAGGAGACGAATGAACATACTTGGAATCTCGGCGTACTATCACGACAGCGCCGCAGCCTTAATTCGCGATGGAGAAATTATAGCCGCAGCGCAGGAAGAAAGATTTTCCCGCAAAAAGCACGACGCCAGATTTCCCAAGAATGCGATCGCTTATTGCTTGAAAGAAGCGAAAATAGATTTGCGGGAACTCGATCACATAGTCTTTTACGACAAACCTTTAGTCAAATTCGAGCGCCTTCTCGAAACCTATTTAGCCTACGCCCCCCAAGGTTTTCGCTCTTTCCTAACAGCCATGCCGATATGGCTCAAAGAAAAGCTTTACCTCAAAACCATGCTCAAAAGAGAGCTTGCAGAAATGGCAAACTGCAAAACGAATAAACTGCCATCTCTGCTATTTACCGAACACCACCAATCGCACGCAGCATCGGCATTTTTTCCCAGCCCGTTTCAAAAAGCAGCCGTTTTGTGCCTCGACGGCGTGGGCGAGTGGGCAACAACCTCAGTTTGGTTGGGAGACGGGAACGAACTTACACCTCAGTGGGAAATTGATTTTCCCCACTCCTTGGGTTTGCTTTATTCAGCTTTCACCTATTACACCGGCTTCAAAGTCAACTCTGGCGAATACAAACTCATGGGTTTAGCACCTTACGGCGAACCCAAGTATGTAGACAAAATTCTCAACTATTTAATCGACCTCAAAGATGACGGAACTTTCCGTTTGAACATGGATTATTTCAACTATACAGTTGGCTTAACCATGACAAACAAGAAGTTTGACGAACTGTTTGAAGGGCCGCCGCGTCAAGCTGAAGGAAAATTGACTCAGCGAGAAATGGACATTGCAGCTTCCATTCAAGTTGTTACCGAAGAAGTTGTTTTGCGGCTTTGCAGAACAGTTAAAAAAGAATTGAATGTCGATTATCTTTGTCTTGCCGGCGGCGTTGCTCTCAACTGCGTTGCTAACGGTAGACTATTGCGGGAAGGTATTTTCAAAGATATTTGGATTCAGCCGGCGGCGGGAGATGCTGGCGGTGCTTTGGGCGCGGCTTTGGCGATTTGGTACCAGTATTGCGAACAAACTCGCACTGTGAGCGCCAACTCGACAGCAAATAGTATAGAATCCCTCAAGACTGAACTTGTCACTACAAACGCAGCGGTTGAGGAGAGGACTTCCGTTGTCACTACAAATCAAGCGGTGGCAACTGTGGCGAAATCAGTTGCTCATTTAACTTGTCACGATCAAATGCGCGGCTCTTATTTGGGCCCGAGGTTTACTGACGCAGAAATTCTCGAATATTTGGATGCTGTCAAAGCCAGCTACCACCGATTGGACGATGCCGAATTAATGCCGCAGTTGGCTGAGATTTTGGAACAGGGAAATGTGGTGGGATGGTTCCAAGGGCGGATGGAATTTGGGCCGCGGGCTCTGGGCGGTCGATCGATCATTGGCGATCCCCGCAGTGCTAAAATGCAGTCCGTGATGAACCTGAAAATTAAATATCGGGAATCATTTCGACCTTTTGCTCCGTCAATCTTAGCTGAGCGAGTTGCGGATTATTTCGAGATTGACCATTCTAGCCCTTATATGCTATTAGTAGCACCTGTCAAAGCCAGTCTCCGTATTCCGATGACTCCCGAACAAGAGCAGTTGTTTGGCATTGAAAAGCTCAACATTCCGCGATCGGAGATTCCGGCTGTCACCCACGTCGATTACTCGGCTCGCATCCAAACTGTTCACAAAGAAACCAATCCTCGCTACTATGACTTAATCAGCCATTTTGAAAAGCGATCGGGCTGTTCTATTGTGGTAAATACTTCTTTCAACGTCCGAGGCGAACCGATTGTTTGCACTCCAGAGGATGCTTACCGCTGTTTCATGCGAACCGAAATGGACTATCTAGTTTTGGAAAATTACTTGCTTCCCAAGTCAGAACAAATTCCTTGGAAACAAGATGATGCTTGGAAAAATGAATTTGAACTAGATTAGTCATTAGTCAGTTGGCAGTGGGCAGTTGTGAGTTGTTAGTTGGCAATTGTCATTCTTCCTTCTTCCCTCTTCCCTCTTCCTTCTTCCCTCTTCCTTCTTCCCTCTTCCTTCTTCCCCATGAGCGACGAAATTAAAAAACTCGATAAAAAGGGCTTGCGCGATTTCGGGCTGCTAATTGGCGGCTTAATTGCAGTGCTGTTCGGTTTAGCAGTACCTTTACTGCGGCGGCATTCTCTACCTTGGTGGCCTTGGGCAGTCTGCGGAGTGCTAGTGCTGCTAGCATTGGTTGCGCCGAAATCGCTGAATCCCGTTTATCACGCGTGGATGCACTTTGGACTTATTCTTAACAAAATCGAAACGCCGATCGTCCTAGGGATTGTTTTTTACCTGATAATTTGGCCGATGGGAGTGATCAAAAACATTTTCGGCGAAGATGCGATGCGACGAAAACTCAATCCCAAAATGGATACTTACCGCATCCCAAGTAAAACAAGAACAAAAGTTAGTATGGAGCGTCCTTTTTAAGTGTTTGAAGCAACTTTAGATTTTCTCAAAGATTTGTGGGCGTTTATGAAAGAACGCCAAAAATATTGGCTGTTGCCGTTAATTGTGACTTTAGTCTTTTTGGGAGCTTTGATTGTATTGAGTCAGGGTTCTGTGATTGCTCCGTTTATTTACACCCTGTTTTGAAAGAATGAGCAAGTTGAAAAATTTGGGTGTCAATTTGGGTTTGACACTCGGCGGTTTATTGATGGGGGTGGTAATTGGTGAAGTTGGGTTGCGAGTTGCTAGAGTTGAGGGCTATCCAAAAATAGGAGATTTCGTAGACTCGGCGCCAACTCGTTTCCACACTTCCGATCCGAATTTGGGCTGGAAGCTGAAACCGGGTACGTCGGGGGAGTGGAATGGGGAAGGTGCGAGTGTTGTGCAGGTGAATAGCGAGGGTTTGCGCGATCGTGAACATACAAAAGCGAAACCTCCAAATACTTTGCGCGTGGCGGTTTTGGGCGATTCTTTCACCGAAGCTATTCAGGTACCTGTCGAACAAACTTTCTGGTCGAAATTGGAACGAAAGTTAGGCAACTGCGAAGCTGTTAAGGGACGCAAAAATGTTGAGGTCATGAATTTCGGGGTGCAGGGCTACGGTACTGCTCAACAATTGATAATGCTGCGAAAAAAAGTGTGGGATTACAATCCTGATATTGTAATACTTGCCTTTTTTATTGGCAATGATATAATTAACAATTCGCCGCAATTGGAATACGATCGCTACCGACCATTTTTTGCTTATGATGCTAGCGGCAAGTTAGTACCGGATATGTCTTTTCGCAATCTGGCGCCGATCGACCGCAACGAAAGAGCAGTTTCTTTCGTTGACCGGATGCCCAGTTTGCTCGTCAACAATTCGCGCATTTTGCAGGTCATTAAAAAAGTAGACTTAGAGCGGAAAAAGCGGGAGTTATCGGCACACTTTACCACTTTAAGTACCCAAAACCTCAAGGAACCTCAGGATGCAGCTTGGCAAGAGGCTTGGAGGGTGACAGAGGGTTTGATTGTGACGATGCGGAATGAAGTCGTGCAGAAAAATGCTGATTTCTTGGTTGTGACGATCGGCGATCCGATGCAAGTTAGGCCGGAGGCCGAGAGGCGAAAAAATTTTATGAGAAAGAACAACATTCAGGATTTGTTTTATCCCGATAGGCGGCTGGCAAAATTGGGCGCGCGCGAGGGTTTTCGGGTACTGAATTTATCCGAACAGATCCAAGGTTACACGGAAAAATATCAAGTCTGCGCCCACGGTTTTGAGAATTCTGTACCCTGTGGGGGTCACTGGAATGAACTAGGGCATCGGCTGGCTAGTATCTTGATTAACAGAAATTTGTGCGAAAATTTGAAGCAGTCTCAAGTCCCCAAAAAACAACCGTAAGCCGTCAAATTTCATGAAAGATTCAACGGTACTCGAAAAAAGCAAAAATATATTAATTATAATAGCGGTTAATTTGGCGATCGCCTTTATTTGTCTGGAAGCTTTGTCGCTAGCTTTTTATTTTATCAACCAAAAGCAGTTTTTTTATACCCGAACTAAAGCCAAAGAACAAGTAGTAGAAGATATTGAACGGCTCGGAATTAGAGTAGATGAATCTATCGTAGAAAGACTGCACCCGTTTTTTGGCTACGTACTCAAACAAGGTGCTTTTACCAATGAAAAATTAAAGTTAAAAGTCAACAAACACGGCTTTTTTTCCCTCTACGAATATCCGTTTGTTAAAACCAATAAAAATCAAGTTATTATCGGAGTTTATGGGGGCTCAGTTGCGAATAATTTTGCCGTTAATGAATACGTAAATCGCAGATTGTCTAACAAATTGAAGACTTATCCAGAATTTGCAAACAAGGAAATTATTGTTTTAAATTTTGGCAATGGTGGCTACAAACAGCCCCAACAATTATTAATTTTAAATTACTTTCTGGCTTTGGGTCAAGAATTAGATTTAGTCATCAATATTGACGGTTTTAACGAAGTAGCACTGTCAAATTTAAACAACAAATCTCAAGTAGAAATAGGAATGCCCAGCGTTCAGCACATACAGCCTCTGACGGGTTTAGCCAACAACAACTTGTCACCGGAAGCGATGAGTTCGATAGTACAAATTAACGAAAACAAAAAACAGTTGAAAGCAGGTATTGACAAATTGCAAACTTGTCAGCTTGCTTTGTGTCACGCTGTTACCTCGCTACAGGTGAAACAATTAATCAACAATTACCAGCAAGCAGTTGTCAAGTACGATACGCAAGTCAAACAATCCAACTCAGACACGGCAAATAGCAGTATAGTGTACATTCCCAAAGCTGACTCTGTTTTCGAGGATGCCGCTGCTTTTGACAAAATGGCATCGATGTGGTACCAATCGTCGATCGGGATGAATCAAATTTTATCAAGTAGAAAGATTAAGTATTTTCACTTTATCCAGCCCAACCAGTATTATCCCACTAAGCGAGCCTTTACCGCCAAGGAAAACGAAATCGCGCTTAACAAAGAGAGTCCTTACATTGAAGGGGTAAAAAAAGGTTATCCGGTATTGTTGTCCAAAGTGGATGATTTGCAAAAAGCTGGGGTTAATGTTTTTAGCGCAGTGAATATTTTAGACAATACAAAAGACACGGTTTACAAAGATGCCTGCTGCCACTATAATTCAGTGGGAGAAGAAGTATTGGCAAATTATATTTCTAGTTCTATTATTAAAGTAGTCAGGGAGTCGAAATAGAGGTTTATGAAAGATTTAAAAGTCCTCAAAAAAGGACAAGAATTTCTAAAAATTGCTTTAATTAACTTAGCGCTTTTACTTGTTTTTCTGGAACTTGGTTCCTTGGGATGGTATTTTGTCAAGCACAAGCAATTTTTCTATACTAGAGAAAAGACGCAAGATAAGTCGGCTTTAGGAATTAATTTAGAAGGAGTGCGACTGAATCAGTCTATTGTCGAAAGGTTTCATCCTTTTTTTGGGTTTATTCAACAACCCAGCGCTGATTTTAGACCTGGTTTTAAAGTCAATAATTATGGGTTTATTTCTCCTTACGATTACCCTTTTAAAAAAACTAAAAATAATCAGTTTTTTATCGGAGTTTTTGGCGGTTCTGTGGCTTCCGATTATGCCATATTTCAAGTTCAGAATCAAATTTTACCTAAATACCTCAAACAGTTGCCCGGTTTAAAAGATAAAGAATTTGTAATTTTGTCTTTTGCGACGGGAGGCTACAAACAGCCGCAGCAATTATTAATTTTAAACTACTTTTTGGCTTTAGGTCAAGAATTAGATATGGTCGTCAATATAGATGGTTTTAATGAAGTAGCACTTTCTAATTTAAACAATAAAAATAAAGTCGCTTTGGCGATGCCAAGCATTCAGCATATTTCGCCGCTGGCTAACTTCGCAAATAATAGCCTTTCTACTAAGGCTATGGAAGCAACTCTCAGAATTCAAGAAAATAAAACTAGGATTAATCAGGCTTTGTCAAGTTGGCAAAACTGCTCTTTAGCTGCGTGCAATGCTTTGACTTCTGTTTACGTTCAACATCTAGTAAATAACTATAAAACCGATGTTCTTAAGTTTGAAGAAGAACGGACTAAACAACAAAAAGATGACAGTGCCAGCGTTATTTATATCAATACTAATAAGTCGGTTTTACAGGATTCAGTAGCTTTTGAAGAAATGGCACGGAATTGGGCAAAAAGTTCAATTTTTATGCACAAAGTCCTGTCGGCTAGTAATGTACCTTATTTTCATGTTCTTCAGCCTAATCAATATTATCAGACCAAAAGGGTGTTTGGTGAAGCAGAAAAGCAGATTGCTTTTAACAAGGAGACTCCTTATGCTAAATCTGTACAAATTGGATATCCGGCTCTTTTCAAAAAGTTTCCGAATTTGGAAAAAAATAATATCAATCTAGTGAATGCTGTCAATGTTTTTGACAAGACTAAAGAGGCTGTTTATGTAGATAGCTGCTGCCACTACAATCAAGCTGGAGAGGTGGTTTTCAGCAATTATGTAGGTCGTTCTATTCTGGAATCTTTGCGGAAAGATGAGGCTAGAAGCAAAAAGAAGTAGGTCTGAAATATCCGCTGAATGGTTGATGTAGGGTGCGCCTAGCGCACCTTACCGCTGAGTTTAAATTTTAGGTGTTTGGTTGGGTTCTAGGTCGATCGCCCGCTGAGTCGATCGGCATTACCAATATCTTATCAACTCGGTTGCCGTCCATATCGACTACTTCCACGCGCAAACCGTTCCACTCAAAATGCTCGGCTGCTGTGGGAATTTTGCCCAAATTTGTAATCACAAAACCGCCCATTGTGTGATAACTTCCTTTGTGTTCTGCTGACTCTTCGATTCCAAACAGCTCAAAAAAATCTTCGACTGCTAGCATTCCGTCTAACAGCCAAGAACCGTCTTCGCGCTGCACGGCTTCGGGCTCGTCAGCATCTTCAATCGAGGGAAAGTCGCCAACGAGTTCGACTAAAATGTCGTTGACTGTAACCAATCCTTGAATGACGCCGTATTCGTCTACCACCAAGGCAATTTGATTGCTAGATTGCTTGAAAAGCTCTAATACTTTTAACCCCCGCGTGCTTTCCGGTACAAATAAAGGCCGCCGTAAAGAAGCGCTTAAATCGAGGGGTTGACCGGTTAAAGTCCTCGACAGCATATCTGTAACGTGTACTAAACCGAGCACGTTGTCGAGGCCTCCTTGACACACTGGAAACCGAGAATGACCGCTGCCGAGCATTTTTTGGCGGTTTTCTTCTACTGAGTCGTCGAGGTCGAGCCAGGTAAGATCGGGCCGCGGGGTCATTAAGGCGCTGACTCGCCGATCGCCCAAACGAAAGACTCTTTCTACCATGTCTTGTTCGGCTTCTTCAAAGGTTCCGGCTTCTGTCCCTTGCTCTATTAAAACTTTAATTTCTTCCTCTGTAACTTGCGGTTCTGTTGAAGGCACAATCCCCATGATCCGCATCACTAAGTCAGTGGAATGACTTAACAGATAAACCGCAGGAGCGCCAATTTTTGAGAGCATTCGCATGGGAATTGCTACGCTAGAAGCGATCGGCTCCGGGTTGTTGAGCGCTAGCCGCTTCGGCACGAGTTCGCCGATAATTAAGGTCAGATAAGTGATGGTTAAAACTGCTACTACTGAGGCGATCGTCTTAGAGTAGGGCGCGAGGACAGGAATCAGGTTCAACAAAGGCTCTACTCTTCTAGAAATCGTCGTTTCTCCAAAAGCGCCCGACAGAATGGCCAGCATCGTAATCCCGATTTGAACTGTCGGTAAGAACTGATTGGGGGCATTAGCCAGATCCAAGGCTACGCGGGCATTGGTTGAACCTTGGTTGGCCATCTGTTGCAGTCTCACCTTCCGTACAGAGATGATGGCCATCTCTGACATCACAAACAAGCCATTGAGGAAAATTAGCAGGAGAACAATCAGAATATCGGTACTTGGGGACATTTCTAAAATTTTCGGTAGTAACGGCTAAGCGCTCTGCCCGGTTAAAGGAGAAGCCTGCAAGCTGCGAATCTCGATCGCAAAAGCGAAATTTTTTCTAAACCTGTCACTAGATTAACGTCCCGGGCTCGATCGCGATCGCAGGATCGAGATATTAAAGCAGAAATCTATCTCCAGTTAAGTTCCAATGCGTCAAGAGCACAGCGGCACAATCATGGATGTTTGTCGTACAATCTCCTTAACAGGCAAAGGGAAAGAGCCTTCGCCGATCGGGGATTAAAATTAAAAGCGCATGACTTTCTCTTCAATAATTCGTACCCTGGGGCGATCGCCCCTAGCAACAGAACTCCTCAACAAGCTCAAGCGCCATCGCTGCTTGCAACTCAACGGCATCGCTCGTTTGCCCAAAGGTTTAGTAGCTTCCGCCCTCGCACAGCAAGAAGGGCGGAGTTTACTGGTAGTGACGGCCACTCTAGAAGAAGCGGGCCGCTGGGTGGCAGGGCTGGAGGCTATGGGCTGGCAGACTGTGCATTTTTACCCAACTTCGGAGGCTTCGCCCTACGAGCTATCTTACTCCGACGAGAACGAAATGACTTGGGGACAAATGCAGGTGCTGGCGGATTTGGTTGAAAAACGAGAAACAAACGCTAATTCTAAGCCGATCGCGATTGTAGCTACCGAAAGAGCTCTCCAGTCTCACTTGCCGCCACCTGCTGTTTTTGAACCCTACTGTCTGACGCTGAAGCGAGGTGCGGTTCAAGACTCGAAGATACTTGACCGCCAACTGGTGTCGATGGGGTACGATCGGGTGGCTCTGGTGGAAATGGAGGGTCAGTGGAGCCGTCGCGGTGATATTGTCGATGTGTTTCCGGTGGCGGCTGAGTTGCCGGTGCGGCTGGAGTGGTTTGGGGATGATTTGGAGCAAATTCGGGAGTTCGATCCGTCTTCGCAGCGATCGCTCGATAAGGTCGAGCGATTAGTTTTAACTCCTACTAATTTTAACACAATTATTAAAGCAGTTTTATCTGAAAAAAAGCTTGACGCAATCAACCACCTAGGCTCTTTCGATCCCGAAAATGAAGTGGAAAATGAAGGGGAAAAATTTGTCCGCAGGCTGTTGGGTTTAGCGTTCGAGCAACCTGCATCTTTGTTGGATTATTTGACAGAAAATACTTTAGTTGTTATTGACGAACCCCAAGGGTGCGAAGCTCACAGCGACCGCTGGTTTGAGAATGCACAGGAACAGTGGAATAATTGCAATCGGGAATCGGCAGTTGCTGATGAGACAACAGAAAAATTGCCAATTGCTAATTTGAAAGTTCCGAAAATTCACCGCACTTTTGCTGAATCAATAGCAGATGTCGCAGCTTTCGATCGGCTAGAACTTTCTGAATTGGCAGAAGATTCTACTTCTAAAAAATTTCAAAGCTCTGCGGAGCTCGACCAGCTAGCGCCTGCGATTAATTTGGCTTCTCGGCCTGTGCCGGTGATGCCTCACCAATTTGCGAAGCTGTCTCAAATGCTCAGGGAAGAGCGCGATCGGGGTTTTACCATTTTTCTGGTTTCTGCTCAACCGAGCCGATCGGTTTCTCTGCTTTCGGAACACGACTGTCCGGCTCAGTTTGTGGTGAATCCGCGCGATTATTTGGCGATCGACAAGTTGCAATTGCAGCACATTCCGGTTGCTTTGAAGTACAGCGGGCTGGCAGAATTGGAAGGTTTTATTCTGCCGACTTTTCGGATTGTTTTAATTACCGATCGGGAATTTTACGGTCAGCATTCTCTTGCTACTTTTAGCTACGTCCGCAAGCGCCGTCGCGCTGCTTCTAAGCAAGTAGACCCGAATAAATTAAGCCCTGGTGATTATGTGGTTCACCGCCAGCACGGAGTGGGTAAATTTATCAAATTGGAACGTTTGACGATCGATCGCGAAACTCGCGAGTATTTATTGATTCAATACGCTGACGGTACTCTGAGAGTGGCGGCAGATCAGTTGGGCGCTTTGTCGAGGTTTCGGACTGTAGGCGATAAAGTACCGGATCTAAACAAGCTGACAGGTCAAACTTGGGAAAAAACTAAAACTAAGGTTCGCAAAGCTGTTAAAAAATTGGCAGTGGATTTGCTGAATCTTTATGCTAAAAGAGCTAAACAAACAGGTTACGCTTTTCCTCCTGATATGCCTTGGCAACAAGAATTGGAGGATTCTTTTCCTTACCAGCCAACCCCCGATCAGTTGAAGGCAACTCAGGATGTGAAACGCGACATGGAGGGCGATCGACCGATGGATCGCTTGGTCTGCGGGGATGTCGGTTTTGGTAAGACAGAAGTTGCTCTGAGAGCGATTTTTAAGGCGGTTACGGCGGGCAAGCAGGTGGCTTTGCTCGCGCCGACGACGATTTTGACCCAACAGCACTATCACACGCTCTCGGAGCGTTTTTCCCCTTATCCGATCGAAGTTGGTTTGCTCAATCGCTTTCGCACTGAAACCGAGCGCCGGGAGATTCACAAGCGTTTGGCGACTGGGGAATTAGATGTGATTGTCGGTACTCAAGCTGTTTTGAGCAAAGCCATTAAATTTCGGGATTTGGGCTTGTTGGTGGTGGATGAAGAACAGCGGTTTGGAGTTAAGCAAAAGGAAGCGATTAAAGCTCTCAAAACAGAGGTAGATGTTCTGACTCTGACAGCAACGCCGATTCCCCGGACTTTGTATATGTCGCTGTCGGGGATTCGCGAGATGAGTTTGATTGCGACTCCGCCTCCCAGCAGGCGCCCGATTCAGACGCATTTGGCTCCCTATAACCCGGAAGTGGTGCGATCGGCAATTCGTCAAGAGTTGGACAGGGGCGGTCAGGTTTTTTACGTGGTGCCGCGGATTGAGGGGATTGATGAGTTGGCCGCTCAGTTGCAGGAGATGGTACCGTCTGCCAGAATTGCGATCGCCCACGGTCAAATGGATGCTTCGGAATTAGAATCGGTCATGCTGACTTTCAGTGCTGCAGATTTCGATATTTTGGTGTGCACGACGATTATTGAGTCGGGTTTGGATATTCCGCGAGTCAATACTATTTTAATTGAAGACGCGCAGCGCTTTGGTTTGGGTCAGCTTTACCAGTTGCGGGGACGGGTGGGACGCGCGGGGATTCAAGCTCATGCTTGGCTGTTTTATCCCAAGCAGAATAAGCTGTCTGATGCTGCAAGGCAGCGGCTGCGGGCAATTCAAGAGTTTGCCCAGTTGGGCTCGGGCTATCAGTTGGCTGTCCGAGATATGGAAATTCGCGGTTCGGGTGATGTTTTGGGTACTGAACAATCTGGTCAAATGGAGGCGATCGGTTTTGATTTGTATGCTGAAATGTTAGAGGAGGCTATTCGCGAAATTAAGGGTCAGGAAATTCCGAAAGTTGAAGACGCGCAAATTGACCTAACTTTGACGGCGTTTATTCCTGCAGATTACATCGCAGATTTGGATCAAAAGATGAGCGCTTATCGGTCTGTGGCTTCTGCTAATACTCCAGAAGAGTTACAGCAGATTCAGGCCGATTGGTGCGATCGTTATGGGCCAATTCCTCTTCCAGCCCAGCAACTTATCCGTGTGGTAGAACTCAAACAAATCGCTAAAAAAATCGGTTTTTCTCGGATCAAACCGGAGAATAAGCAGCACATAGTTTTGGAAACAGCTATGGAAGAACCTGCTTGGAATTTGCTCAAGGCTAATTTGCCGGAACATTTGCGCTCTCGTTTTGTCTACAGCAAGGGGAAGGTTACTATTCGGGGTATGGCGGTTTTGACGGCCCAAAAGCAATTGGATAATTTGATTGATTGGCTGGGTAAAATGCAGGGCGCTTTGCCGGAAGCAAATCTTTGATTTTAATATATAATCCCCCAATGTCGCGCACCGCCGAAACCACAGAATAATACCGATGGAACCAGAAAAAATATTACTGCTGTTTTCATG
The DNA here is from genome assembly GCF_036705345.1 of Microcoleus sp. B3-D2. Taxonomy (NCBI): domain Bacteria; kingdom Bacillati; phylum Cyanobacteriota; class Cyanophyceae; order Oscillatoriales; family Microcoleaceae; genus Microcoleus; species Microcoleus sp. B3-D2. Next base: position 13,739 of record NZ_JAUBUG010000044.1, on the reverse strand, counting down.
ATGGTTTTAGCGACAGAAAGGATTAAAATCGTGAAAATGTTAGTGAGTATTTTTTTGGCGATCGCCCTACTGCAAGGAGTGCCTATGGCGGTTAAATCTCAAGAAATAATTGACCCGATCGACCGGGTTGTGAGCGCAGGATTGATGAATAAAGATGCCAGTGGCAACTTTAATGCTGAGGGCCTTGTCAGTCGCGCCGATTTGGCGATGATTTTAGTGAAAACTTTTGGTTTGGAACGGCGAAAAACAGCTCAGAAACCCGATATGGAATTGCCGGACGTACCGAAGAGTTATTGGGCTTACAGTGCGATTCAAACTGTTTTGAAAACGGGAACGATGAGTGGATATCGCGACGGAATGTTTTTCCCAAATCAAAGGGTGAGTCGCGCTGAAGCTTTGGCGATTTTTGCTCAAGCTTACGGGGTTTTTCAGTTTCCCGAACCCAGCATTTCCGAAATTTTAGCTAAGTATCCAGATGCAGGCGACATTCCTACTTGGGCTAGAAAGTCTATGGCTACTGCACTTTATGAAGGGTTTGTTAATGTCGATCTCGCAACTAATAAGATTAATCCTTTGAAGCCGATGACTCGCTGGGATATCGCTTACGCTTTGAGCAAGTATTTGGAGCGGCAGGTAAGGCCCACTTCTTTGCCTGTCCCGGCCGAGCAGCCTCCCGATCGCGGCGTGGGAAGGTGATAGTGTTGAGTTGTGAGTTAAAAAGTCGATCGCCCGCCATGCAAAATCCCGGAGATTTGGTGACTGTAAAAGCAGCCATCAAACCCCCAGGATTTAAAGTTTTCCTCTTAAACGAGGCTCAAATTATCCCCAGTGAGCTTTAACTCAATCAGCAGTAGCCAATTCGGTACTGGCACCACCGCGCTTCCGAGTCAGGGTATTGAAAAGCATCTGACCGACAGCTTTAATCAAATTGCCTTCTAACTCCATGAACATCTTCATGTTCATGCCAAAAGCTGCATTAGCTTCGTCAACAATTCGCTCTGCTGTTGCTTCGTCAATCGGCAGTTCATTCATTGCCTGACGGTAGTTAGCTTTGAACTCTTTTTCATCAGGAATATCCTGGAATTCATAGAAAGCAGTGCCTTCTCCCTCGGAAAGATTCATCCCGCGCTGGGCAATTCCCTTCAGGATTTGTCCGCCGGATAAATCGCCAAGGTAGCGAGTATAAGAGTGAGCTACTAACAGTTCCGGTGCCGTCGCCGAAATCTCGTGAATCCGCTGCACATAAGCTTTAGCTGCGGCTGACGGAGCTACTTGTTCGCGCCAATTCGCACCGTAGTAGTAAAATAAATCTTGCTCTAAACTTTGTTTCCGATTCAACTCAGAAAAGTAAATTTTTGAAACAACCGGATGCTGCTTTTGGTGTTCCATTTCCTCTTCCATTGCCGAGTAGACAAAGTAGAGGTTTGCTACTAACTTCCGGTAAGAAGTTTTTTCTACAACGCCTTTTAAAAAACACTTGACAAAACCGACGTTTTCTGCCATTGTGTGGGACTTTTTCGTTCCCTCACGCAATTTGGTCGCTAAATTGATGCTCATGCTATATTTGTCCAACCTTCTATTTTTGTGGTAGCTGATGGATGCGCCAAAAATCTAAAAATTACCTAAGCATTTACCTTAGATCGATTTGATGAGAGATTGTATTAATTTTTATAACAAAACCTAGAGACATCAAACGGCCCTGATGCCCGATCGCCCGAAAGGGCAGAAGGCATCAGGGCCGCAAAAGTTTAGTCATTAGTCCTCAGCTATTAGCTGTTAGCTAACGAAAAATGACTAATGATTAATTTAGATGTCCAAGTCAAGGAGGTTGAGTTTGGGGCCGTAGGTTTCGATGAATTCGCGGCGGGGGGCGACACGATCGCCCATTAAGATCGTAAAGATGCGATCGGCCTCTGCAGCGTCTTCAATCTCCACCCGTTTCAGCGTCCGAGTTTCTGGGTTCATCGTTGTATCCCACAACTGTGTCGGCATCATTTCACCCAAACCTTTGAACCGCTGGATCGTGTAATTAGCATTCGCCGGAAATTCATTGCGGACGAGATTGTTCATTTCGCGATCGCTGTAACAGTAGTAATGATTGCGTCCCCGTTCCACTTTATAGAGAGGAGGACAAGCAATATAGATGTAACCTTGGTCTACAAGTGCGCGCTGATAGCGGTAGAAGAAAGTCAGCAACAGCGTGCGGATGTGAGCACCATCTACGTCAGCGTCAGTCATAATTACGATGTGGTGATACCGCAATTGACCCGGATCGAATTCTTCGCCTTTTATGCCCAAACCCAGGGCTGTAATTAACGACTGAATTTCGTTATTTTTATAGATTTTGGCGTCGTCTGTTTTCTCAATATTGAGAATTTTACCGCGCAAAGGCAGGATTGCTTGGAATTGGCGATCGCGCCCTTGTTTTGCCGATCCGCCTGCAGAATCCCCCTCCACCAGGTAGATCTCAGATAGGGCAGGGTCTCTGGAACTACAGTCCGCTAATTTTCCAGGCAAAGGAGACGATTCTAAGACTGATTTTCGGCGCACTAAATCGCGGGCACGGCGGGCGGCTTCAGCGGCCTTAAATGCCTGAATTGCTTTTTCCAAAATAGCGTCCGCTACTTGGGGGCGAAACTCCAAATATTCTGTCAATACTTCGCCTACCAAGGAATCGACAATTCCCCGAACTTCTGTATTTCCTAGCTTAGTTTTAGTTTGACCTTCAAATTCCGGGTCTGGGACTTTGACCGAAATCACTGCTGTCAAACCTTCGCGAACGTTTTCGCCGGCGAGGTTGGGCTCGTTTTCTTTGATTTTGTTGCGCTTGCGGGCGATCGAATTCATCGTCCGCGTCAAAACAGCCTTCAAACCTTCTAAGTGCGTGCCACCGTCGATCGTCCGAATGTTGTTAGCAAAACCTAGAACGTTGTCGCTAAAAGCATCAACGCACCACTGCAAAGCCACTTCTATCTGCACGTTGTTGCGTTCTCCTTGCACGTAGATCACTTCTTCGTGCAGAGGCTGCTTTTCGCGGTTCATGTAGGCGATATATTCCTTGATTCCGCCCTCATAACAGTATGTTTCGATGCGAGGTTCGCTACTTTTAAGCAGTTCCAAACGGTGGTCGCTAAAGGTAATTCTCACGCCCGCATTCAAGTAACCCAATTCTCGCAAGCGCCCGGCGAGTATAGTGTAATCAAATTCAATGCCAGTGCTAAATATTTGAGTATCTGGCAAGAAAGAAACTGAAGTGCCGGTGCGAGTGCCTTTGTTGGGCTTGGCAGTAAGTTCAGTAACTGGATTGCCTCTTTCGTAGCGCTGTAAATGTTCTTTTTGGTCGCGCCAAACTGTCACTTCTACCCACTCGGACAGCGCGTTAACAACAGAAATACCTACACCGTGCAATCCTCCAGAAACCTTGTAGCCACCACCGCCAAATTTACCGCCGGCGTGGAGTACAGTCATTACTGTTTCTATTCCCGATTTGCCAGTCTTGGCAACGATGCCGGTCGGAATACCCCGGCCGTCGTCTGTCACGGTAACGGAACCGTCGGCGTTGATGTCAATCTCGATGTGAGTGCAGTGGCCAGCCAGCGCCTCATCAATGGAATTGTCCACAACCTCGTAAACTAGATGGTGGAGTCCTCGCGGGCCGGTGGTACCGATGTACATCCCCGGTCGTTTACGGACTGCTTCGAGACCTTCGAGAACTTGAATCTGGTCGGCGCTGTAGCTGCTGGTCATACAAAAATAGCTCCAATAATGAGGCCTAAAGCCCCGAAAGCTTCTAAAATGGGAAAACTCCTAAAATTATAGCACAAAACCGTTAAAGGCGATGCTAGGGCTTTCTGAAGGGAAATTTATTGGGGGGAGGGAGGGGAATAGTTTTGAGATTGCTGGAGGACTGCCCAGGCCGATCGCGGTGAATCAGTGGATGGAGAGAGGGGAAAGCATGGATAGGAGAGGATTTGAGAGTTTTTATAGGGAAATGTGCGACAGCTTATGCCTAGATTAATTACGATTTGCGGGGCGACGGCGACGGGGAAGTCGGGAGTGGCTTTGGCTTTGGCGGGGCGACTGCAATCCTCGATCCTGAGTGCGGACTCCCGTCAAGTGTACCGCGAATTTGACATCGGAACAGCAAAACCGACGGCAGTCGATCGCACTTGTGTACCGCATCACTTAATTGACATCTGCGATCCCACAGAAACTCTGACGCTAGCAGAGTACCAGCAGCAAGCTCAAAAATTAATTTCTGATGTCGAATTTCCCTTGTCTCCTCCTCTGTTGTTGGTTGGAGGGACGGGCTTATATATTAAATCGATCGTCAGGGGTTTAAAAATACCTAGGGTAGCGCCGATGCCCGAATTGCGATCGCAACTTGCCGAACTCGGACAATCTCAATGTTACGCGATGTTGCAGCAGGTCGATCGGTCTGCCGCCGAGAAAATTCACCTCAATGACCCAGTAAGAACTTTAAGAGCACTGGAAGTATTTTATGTCACCGGTCGCCCTATTTCCGAACAGCAGGGCGAAAATCCTCCCAATTATCCTATTTTACAAATTGGGTTGGATTGCGATATCGAAGTTTTGGTCGATCGTATCGAACAGCGCACAGAACAAATGCTAGAACAGGGTTGGATAGCTGAAGTAGAATATTTGTGTAAAAAATACGGTTGCGACTTGCCACTGTTGAACACGCTGGGCTATCAGGAAATGAAACAATATTTGGCTGGCGAAATTAAGCTTGAAGAAGCCAAAGAATTAACAATTTTGCACACGCGGCAATTTGCGAAGAGACAGCGCACCTGGTTTCGAGCGTATCCTGAAATTGAATGGTTTGATGTTAGCACACCTGATTTGCTAGAAAGAGTTTGGCAGAGAGTGCAGGAATTTCTCAAGTGATTTTAGATGGGAATTATTTTTTTTTAAAACCGCTGATGAACGCTGATGTAATTTAAATTAATTGGCTAAATTTTAAAATACAGTCTGATTTTTGCGTTAACTTTGAATCGGCAAAATCTCTCTAATTCTTTGCCGAAATAAACGCACAGCCGCCCGCTGTCCGACTGTTCTGCTTTGTTCGATGAAACCGGGAATTTCGGCAACGGGTAAAAAGGAAAAAGCTAAACTGCGATCGCACATTTCATATTTTCCCTCCACAAGGTGATAAACTTGCAGAGATTCCCGGCGATACCTCCACAGTTCGGGAACACCAAGAGCAGCATAAATTGTAAACTTATTGATAGAAGAATTTGTGTAATCTGACTCTATTGCTAAATCCGGCGGCGGGTCATTTGGCAAATTGATATTTCTGCCTCTAACTAAAGATTCATTTTGAATGTAGAAACAGGAATCAGGTTCTACAGCACGAGTTAAATCTTCTCGTTCAAGAGTCAGCGAACCAAGACTCCTAAGTTCAATTTCCAGTTCATCTACAATGGCTTCCACAAAGCTTTCTATCAGTCGTTTGGGTTCTTCGTGTTCTTCCAGCGGCATCCTGATTTCTAATACTCCTTCATCGTAAGCAATTCTCCAAGCTCGATCGTCCCCAACATCGGCCAGCAAGGCTTTAAAAGTTGACCAACTGACACCTTTTAAAATAACTCGCTTTTCTTGGGTAGTTTGCTGCTCTACGGGAGTTGATGTTGTTGTTACCATTTAACAATTCCTTGGTAGCTTCATCAATTTTTATTGTAGTCTATCGACTGCAAAATCAAGGTAAAATTTACAAACAAAGTGCAGGTATAGGGTAGGGATAGGGCATTGCCGTGTCCTGTATTTCATTTTGCTGAACCGAAAAAAAATCTTTTTTTTTTATTAACCGCAGAGAACGCAGAGGGCGCAGAGAAAGAGAAAAGAGATAAATTAATAATTTGAGAAGCAGAAAAGCCTGTTCCTCAAATTACATCTCGCATACTTAATTAACTGTACAAACTCGCCACATATTCGCCGTAACCGTTATAGGGCAAAGTCGGGCGAGTTTCCCACGACCAACTGTTACCGGGACCGACTACCCGTTCGCTAGCCTGCGACCATCTGGGGTGCGGTTTGTCGGGTTCGACATTTGCTTCAAAGGCGTATTCGTTGGGGCCGATTGTATTCCAAAAAGTGGCGGGCTGTTGTTCGATAAATTCAATTTTTACAATCGACTTTGCGCCCTTAAAACCGTATTTCCAAGGAATCACTTGCCGCAGCGGCGCACCATTTTGTTTTGGCAGCCTTCGGCCATACAAGCCTGTGGCAAAAAATGCTAAATCGTTGGCCATTTCCTCGACCCGCAGACCTTCGGTATAAGGCCAAGGATAAAATTGCGACATCAAACCGGGGCCGGGAGTAATTTTGGGGTCGTAAAATGAGGTAAAGCGAACGAATTTAGCCTTTGATTGCGGTTCGACATCAGCCATCAGTAATTTCATGGGAAACCCGACCCAAGGAACTACCATCGCCCAGGCTTCTACGCAGCGAAATCGATAAACTCGTTCTTCGATAGGAAATTTTTTGTAGAGGTCGTCAATATCATAAGTGCGGGGATTTTTTACTAAACCGCTTACTTCTACTTTCCAGTTTTCTGTTGGCAAAGCTTGAGCGGCTTGCCAAATAGATTTTGTGCCGCCGTATTCGTAAAAATTGTTGTATTTTGTAGCTAAGGCTTCGTCGGTAATCGCTCGATCGACTTTCGCAAAGGCGGAATTCCGGCTCAATCCCGAATATGCTTGGGTTGAGCTTTGATCCAGAGCAGTTTTTGAGCTAGGATTGCTTTGGCAGCCGGTCAGCGGCAGTAGCGAAGCAGTCACGCCGGCGCCAATTAAATTTGTCATGAAGCGGCGGCGGTTGAGAAATGCTGTTTCTGGGGTAATTTGGGGTTCGAGAATTTCCCAAGGTTTGGGAACGCGAATTAACGGCATAAGTAATAGTTAAAAGTTAGTAGTTAGTTTGGCAAAAGTGGCCTAAGTTTTAATCTGTTAGTCGATTTGAGATTAGAGATTTGAGGTTTGAGATTGACTCCATAGAACAAACAATCGCGGATATTTGGCAATGCCTCGCGATTGCTTTACTTTGCTGCGATCGCACTGAAAGTATTCGCAATGACAGTATAACGTAATTCGGTAACAGCAAATCCCGCCGATCGCTCGAATGAGCTCGGTACGATAGACCTATTAAACCTCGCTCGCAGGAAAGTCAGCAATTATTTACGCGCGATCGACCGAAGCAATTGTGGCGAAAATCTGGGAAAGAATTATCATAAAGCAAAGATTCCAATTAATTATTTAATTTGTCCACAGGAAGCGGCACGCACCGCCCCGCTTTCCTCCCCCACCAACCAGTATGTCGGACGGGGGTCTCCAGCGGAAAGACAAATGAGTTACTGCACCAATCCCCATTGCCAGAATCCCCAAAATCTCGATCGCGCGACAGTATGCAAAAGTTGCGAGTCGAACTTGCTGCTAAAAGGCCGCTACCGAGTCTTTCACACCCTCGGTCAAAGTCTCACTTGCCGCACCTTCTTAGCAGTCGATGAAGACCAACCTTCGCAACCCCGCTGCGTCATTCAACAGTTCTGCGGCTCAGCAGCAGCCGCAGACGGTGGCACACACCAAAACCGGACATTTCGCGGCTCGGCCTCAGTTCTCGACGAGTTGGGGAAACATCCGCAAATACCGAAACTGCTGGCATCTTTTGAACTCGAAGGCTGCCAGTATTTAGTGCAAGAATACATCGAAGGCCGCAATTTAGCCGATCGGCTTTCAGAAAAAGGTGTTGTTAAAGAAATTCAAATTTGGTATCTGCTGAGCGAATTGTTGCCAGTGCTGCAATTTGTTCACGAACATCAACTGATTCACGGAGATATCAAACCGTCGAATATTATTCACCGCAAAACTCCCCAAGCATCCCCAGCTTTGGCAGGGAAAGAGGATCTATACCCCCTGTCCCAAGAAAGTGCCTCGGGGCTAGTTTTAGTCGATTTCGGCGCGGCAATTCCGGCAAACAGCGGGCCGCTGAAAATAGAAACGGTGACAGGTTCTGCCGAATACGCGGCCCCGGAACAAATTAAAGGTCAAGCGATTAAGAGCAGCGACATCTACAGTTTGGGCCTCACTTGCATTCACTTGTTAACGGGAATGTCGCCCTTTGATTTGTTTGACATCAAAGCCGAAAGTTGGGCCTGGAGGCATTATTTGAAAGTACCAGTTTCGGCGCGACTCGGCCGCATTCTGGATAAAATGGTGCAGCGAGAACCATCAAAACGCTATGGATCGACCGAGGCAATTCTCACAGACATGAAATACGGCCCGGCACCGGTAGACGTGATTCTCAGCAAACCCAAGTGGACTTTAGCGATGTGGGGAGCAAGTGCGGTTGCCCTGCTGTCCGTAGTGCTGGGTATTCGCTTGCCATCTCCAGCACCGCAGGCTTTCACTTCTTCTGAACCTGTTTCTAGCATTCCCGAAATTCGGTTCAATCCGCCACCGATGCAGGATTTCAACGGTGACGCCTCGCAGTCCCTGCCTGCAGTGCGGACTCTGGCGGAGCGAGACAAAAACCCGGTTTGGGCGGTAGCAGTCGCTCCCAACGGCCGCGTGATAGTCAGCGGGAACAACGACGGTACAATTCATCTGTTGCACAAGCGTCGCGGCAAGCTACTCAAGGTTTTAGCAGGACATTTGGGGCCTGTGTGGTCGGTGGCCGTCAGTCCCGACGGCAGGACGATCGCCAGCGGCAGCGCTGACGGTACGATTAAATTGTGGAATTTCTATTCTGGCAAGTTAATTCGGACTTTGGACGGCCACACAGACGGCGTGTTCTCGGTGGTTTTCAGTCCAGACGGCGAAGCCATCGCCAGCGTCGGTAAGGATAATACTTTGAAGCTGTGGCAAGTGGAAGGTGGTGCCGAGTTGGAAACTCTCCAAGGGGTTTTTGACCAGGTGCATTCGGTGGCTTTCAGTCCCTATAAAGACACTCTCTTTACTGGCAACGGCGACGGTACTATCAAGCTGTGGAATTGGAAGACTGGGGAATTCCAAGCCACTCTCACGGGTCATTTTGATGCTGTTTCGGCTCTTACTGTCAGCCCTGACGGTAAAATTTTGGGCAGTGGGGGCTGGGACAATACGGTGAGGATTTGGGATATCACCAAGGAACACTGGTCCGCACCCTCGGGTGAAGTGATTTTTAACGGTCATGCCGATCGAATTCAGTCTCTAGCTTTCAGTCCGGACGGAGACAAACTCGCTAGCGCCGATTTGAGCGGGACTATCAAGCTGTGGCACATGAGTTCGGGCGAAATCGCCGGCACGCTGAAGGGTCATTCTACTTGGGTGGAATTGGCTTTTAATCCTCAAGACAAAACTCTGATCAGTGGCAGTTTTGACGACACGATTAAGGTATGGCGGCTGTCTCCTTGATTTGTTTGGTTGTCCGCCCCATCAAAGTTGAAGAATCCCCAGCCAAATCAAAGATTTTGGTTGAGGATTCTTAAACTCGGCGATTGAAAGAGACTGTTGGCGATTTCGCAGAGGGTGTTACCCCCCACCTCGGGAACGCAGCATTTGCGTTCGCTCTTTGTAGTTAACAGCTATATGGTCAATTAGACATTTACTCCCGATCTACCATTTTTAGGGATAAGTGGTGAAACCCCTGGTTGATTAACCAACAGTCTCTTGACATCGCTGCTATACAAACGAAGTCCACTGCAAGCTGACTGAAGTATATCTTTAGGCAATGCCGCCGTTAACGCGGATATTTTGTCCAGTAATCCAGCGGGCTTGTTCGCTGCACAAAAAAGCCGTCACATCGGCAATATCTTCAACTTTTCCAAGTCTTCCCAAAGCAGCCATTTGAGTAAATCTTTGTATTTGTTCAGCGGTTTTGCCAAAAGTGAAGAGTTCTGTATCCGTTGGGCCCGGAGAAATGACATTGACTGTAATTTGGCGATCACCCAATTCCTTAGCCAGCGATCGAGTTAGCTGTTCTACCGCGCCTTTTGTCGCCACATAAGCCCCATAAGTTGGCAGTAGCATCGCCGTTGTCGAACTGGAAAAATTAACAATTCTTCCTCCCTCCGCCATGCGTTTAGCAGCTTCTTGACAAGCAAAAAACGTGCCTTTGACGTTAATTGCAAACAGATTATCAAACTCTGCTTCGGTAACTTCCGCTACAGGTTTGTAAAGAATTACTCCTGCATTATTGACTAAAATATCGACTTGTGAATAGGTTTCCAGAGTGCGATCGAACAAATCGCGAATTTCTGCGGTTTTGCTGACATCGGCTTGCACGGCTAATGCTTTGCCGCCTGCTGCTTCAATCGCTGACACAACATCTTTCGCCTGATCTGCGCCTCTGGCGTAGTTGATGACCACTGATGCCCCTTCTTGGGATAATCGCAGGGCGATCGCGCGTCCAATTCCCCGCGATGCACCGGTCACAATTGCCACTTTTCCTGCTAGTGATGGCATGAGATTTCCTCTGCAATTAGCGTTGATGGTGGTTCAGAATAATCATACTATTTTTTTCCGCATTCTGGTACAGAAACAAATTTAAAACTTAAAATAGTCAGAATATCCCTAGAAATCGCGGTTACTAACTAACACTTGTGGTAAAGTAGTGTCGGCTGTTAAAGTAAAATCTATGACCGTAAATTCCGAGTTAGCAGAGCAGTATTTGTCAGCGGGCGAGAGCCTCCAGAAATCAGGAAAACTTGACGAGGCGATCGCTCAATATCAAAAAATATTAGCCCTTCAAGCGGATAGTGCGATCGCACTCAACAAGATAGCTGAAGTTTATTATGCTCAACAAAAATTTGCAGAGGCGATCGCCTCATGTTACCAAGCACTTCGCCAGCAATCGAATTTCCCCGCCGCCTACAAAACTCTAGGCAATATCCTGCAAGCCCAAGGCAAAATAGACGCGGCCATTCGCGCCTACTCCAAGGCGATAGAATTCGATCCTAATTTGGTAGAAGCCTATGTTAACTTGGGCAGTATGTTTTACAAACAAGGCCAGCTCGATGACGCCATAACTTACTATCAAAAATCTATTGCTCTTCAACCAGATTTAGCCGTCGCTTATTGGAATTTAGGCAAAAGTTTGGAAGAGGAAGGGCGAATCAATGAAGGTTTATTTTATCAAAAAAAAGCTCTCAATTTACAGCCGGAGTTAGAAGATAGAAGCAATTCAGTAAACAATAACACTTACTGAAGAGGAATGTTATAGTCAAAATAATTTAATCATTAACGATGCAAGCTGGAGCAACATGGAAATTAACCATAATCCGCTCGAATTCCTAACGGCTAAAGTACAAGAAACTGTTGCCGATATCCAAAACTTAGGCAACCAAATTGATGCAAAATTCGAGGAAAGTGCAACTGTATTAACGGCGTGGGTACAATCAGCGCCAAGTTCAATGGTTAGTGCCGGGGCGATCGCCACTCAAGAAGCTTTTAAAATAGCACATAACATCCGTTTTGAGAACCTGCCAACAAATCTGCAATTCAAATTTGCTAGGGCTGGGGTGCGTGACGGAATGCGAAATGTTCAAGAAGCAGCAAAAGTATTTGAATCCATACCCGCCCAAATTCGTGCCCAAGGCCCAGAAGCAATTCGCAACTTCTGTCAAGATAAAGATTGGAGTCACATCCAAGCGTACGTCAATGGAGGCGGAAGCGAAGCTGCTAACGGGATTTTTGAATATTTTTGGGTGAATCGTGCTCGCGGTGGTGCAGACATGACTGCAGCAGAATTAGCAGTTGCTAAGCAAGTTTTAGCGGATGCTGCGTTTAAAGCAGCAGTTGCGGAAATTGTTGGGGCTGCAATGAAAGGGGCGATCGCCGCAGCAGTAATTGAGTTAATATTTTCTATCTTAGAAAACTCGCTATTGTGCGTTGAAGGCAAAATTACCCAGTCAGAGTTAGTCGAACAAGTCGCCACCGCCACCGCCAAAGCTGGCATTGCTGGTGGTGTTATTACTGGCATTCTGTTAACACTGTGCATGATATTTCCCCCCATTGCCGCGCTTTTAGGTGCCGCAGCGATGCCCTTGACGGTTGCAGGTATTGGTTTTATGGGAATTCGCGCTTGGGAAATCTTTTGTCACGGCGATCGGGTATTTGGTATTACTCAACAAACACAAAAATTTCTGGGGCTGACTGAAGAAGTGCAGTAGGGGCTTAAACCCGGCCGTGTCCTACGTCTAATTAGATACCTGACTTCTTGAAGAAGTCGGGTATCTCGGTATTCTAAATGATTGGGAAACATAAATAGTATGGATTCAGTAGAAAAAACTCAAGATCAGCAGCATCCGCAATACAAGCGCGATCGAGCCAGTGTCAATACTTTATTAGCCTCAGAAGCAAACGACTACAATTTATCGGAATTAGCAAGATTAATAATTCGCTACCGAGGCTTTCCCGGCGCTAGAGATATCCAAGCAGACTTAAAAAAAGTCCTGCAAAAATGGAATTATACCGAAGAAACTCTTTACGAACAAACCCGTAAAATTCACGCCCAAGGTGAGGTTTATAGAAAGCAAAAAAGCGATCAAGAAGATTGGCTTTAAGACACTCAAAAATCAACATTTATAGCAACCGCGAACCGCCTTGGCGGTTAAGACAATAGTCGGGAAACTTTTTAGGTCGTAGCCTGAAACCCTTGCTTTGGTCGGGACCTGGGGGGGTGACAAAGAGGTTTAGGAGATAGACGCAATAAGGGTGGCAGCCCGTATACCCTGTTGATAAAAGCAACGTTTATTTCGAGTCAACTTCATTAACTGTTGAATTTCTAATAAATGCCGATCGAGATAATCAACCCACTGTTCTCCATCCTTACCAACGCCAAATATACTCCGTCTACGGTATTTTTTTATCGGTTCGGAGCGGCGAGATACATATTTTTGTACCTGCTTTTTCTGAGTTTCAATGCCTTGAAATATCGCGGAGGTGTAGGCGATAGCCATTAACAGAATCATCTTAATCAGTCGGTCTCCCCTTAAACCACTCCCTTCTAGATTATAACCTCCTGTCTTGCAATCTCGGAACATTTCTTCAATTCCCATTCGCTGTTTATAAGCGGAGATCGCGAATGGCAACGAGCCTAAATCTGTTAAAATAAACCAGGCGTCTTTTACTTTCCTTCCCCGGTAATTTTATTTCCATTTACAAGCAATATCAAATCCTGCTACTGGCTGCGTTTTTCTGACCCTAATTCCTTGAAAATATAAGGAAGTTCCTGGGACTAATCCTAATTGGTCTAAACGTTGCCAAATTAAGTTTTATGTTTCCAAACAATGATTCTTTTTCAGTCTTAAGCAAAAAGATACACCCACTGTCCTGGGGGGGTGACAAGATGGCTAAGAGCTAGACTGAATCTGACTTATAGCTCTCATCCCCTGTTGGTAAAAGTAGCGCTTAGTCGGGGTTAAAGTCATTAACTCTTGAACTGCGTCGGCATATTTTTCCAGGTATGTTAGCCATTGGTGGCTATCTAAACCACTGCCAAAGGTACTCCGTCTTGCATATTTTCTTTGTGACTCTTGAGGGCGAACAATGTACTTTTTGACCGATTTCATTTTGAGATTTGTTCCTTGCATGATGGCACTACTGTAGGCGAGTGCTATTAATAAAATGAGGGTCATCAACCGCTGACCTTTTAAGCCTGTTCCCTCTAAATAATAGCCTCCGCTTTTGTAATCTCGGAACATTTCTTCAATTCCCATCCGCTTCTGATAGGCAGCGATCGCC
>NZ_JAUBUG010000043.1:62008-64809 GCF_036705345.1 Microcoleus sp. B3-D2 | reverse complement strand
AAGTTACATTATCCGATATGAGGAATTGGTTTACTCACTGCTGTTATTGTACCTCATCTATCTGAGAAACGCTATAATTCAGTTTTACCTTGGATGAAATACAGCTAGGTAAACTGTAGTGCCTTGTGCGTATAAGTAACATATCATACTCAAATAAAAACTACTAAATATAATTAAGAGAAGTTATTCGGGGGGAAATTACCTCCACCATTTCCGACTACCAGAAATCAGACTACTGTTAGCAAAGTAATGTAGCAAAAATTTGCTGGTACAACCTAGATTTATTTATTTGAATAGGCGCGATAAATGTTGTAATATATTCCCAGCGGTAGAAGTTGATTTTTCCAAGGTAGTCAAGACACAACAGGGAAATGCCGAGCCAAATAAATAAATAAAAATTTTAAAAAAGAACACTATGTCTCAATTTAGTGTTAAGATATAATCAAATAAGTCTGATGAGGTTACTCCAGGGTGTATCTACTAATAATGCCCTTAATGGAGTCTCCAATATGAGTTCTACGTTCGCTCAAGTTAACTCACAATCTTCTCTTGAAAACCGGCCACTGCGCTCATTAGTCTTCATTGACTCCGGCGTGGAAGATTACGAGTCAATTACAGCGGGAGTGCTGCCGGGACAGCAGGTAGTAATACTCGATCGCACCAAAAACGGCATCGAACAAATCACCTCCGAGATGGAAAAATACGCCTCTACTAAGGGGGCGCTAGACTCGGTTCACATTATTTCTCACGGCAGTTCTGGCAGCCTACAATTAGGCAATACCGCTCTGGGTTCAGATAACCTAGAGCAATACAAAAGCCAGTTGGAAAAGTGGAAAAGTTCACTAGCCCCACAAGCAGACATCATGCTGTACGGCTGCGATGTAGCAGGCGGTACAGGTGCTAATTTCGTCGATCGATTCAGTGAATTAACCGGGGCTGACGTTGCGGCATCCACCAACACAACCGGCCGCGGCGGCGACTGGAATTTAGAATTTGCTAGGGGTCAAATTGAATCTCCCTTAGCCTTGCAGCCAGAGGCTATGGCTAGTTACCAAGGTGATTTAGCTACGATCGTAGTAGCCAACAATAGCGATAGCGGGCCCGGTTCATTAAGGGCTGCGATCGCCACCGCTGTTGCCGGCGATATCATCACCTTCGCTCCAGGTTTAGCCAGCCAAACCATTACCCTCACCAGCGGTCAACTCGATATTCCCGTTGGCAAAAACATCACCATTGACGGCGCCGCCGCACCCGGTTTAACCATCAGCGGCAACAACGCATCCCGCGCCTTTTTTGTCAATGCCAACGTTGCAACTGCTACCAATTTTGTTGTCAAAAACCTGATTATTACTAACGGCAAAACTACGGATCGAGGTGGCGCGATCGGCACAACCGACGAAGTAAACCTCACAGTAGAAAACGTTCAGTTCAACAACAACGTCGCCGATAAAGGCGGTGGCGCAATTTTCGGTAATTTCAACAATACCCTGACTGTTACCAACAGTAAATTCAACGGCAACGTAGCCACCGGAGCTAACGATGAACGCGGTGCAGGTGCGATCGGCTTTTTGAGTTTCAAAACAATTACAGTCACCAACAGCGACTTCACCAACAACAAAGGAATTAACGGCGGGGCGATTAACAGCCTTCAAGGTAAGCTGACAATTGACAACTCCCGATTCATCGGCAACGACACCACCGCAGCCTCTTACGCAACAGGCCAAGTTAACCCTGGTTTAAGGGGTAACGGTGGCGCTATTTACACAGACAGAGCCAGCAATCCCAGCGAAGCTTCCGGGACAATTAAGATCACCAAAAGTGTATTTCAAGACAACAAAGGGCGAGGCGAAGGCGGAGCAGCTTATCTGTTTACCGGCACCCAAGATAGCGTAAGTATTGCAGACAGCACCTTCCAAAACAACGAAATTCTGTCGCTTCCCGGTGGCAACAACGGAGTTGGAGGCGGGTTGGTGAATTTGAGCAACGGCCTCAACAAAGGACTTACGGTCTCCAACACCACCTTTGCTGGCAACAAAGCCCCCGCTCAAGGTGGGGCAATGTGGATCATGGATGCGCCTACCACGATTACCAACAGCACCTTTTCTGGCAACCAAGTTACTGGGACTACCGACTTTTACGGCAATGTCGGCGGTGCAATGGCTCTTTATGCCCCCACAACCATCCTCAACACCACCATTGCCGATAATTTCGCCCGTTGGGTTGGCGGAGGCATCTCGGCTGCGGAAGGAAAGCCTGTCAGCGTCAAGAACACGATTTTTTCTAACAACACGGCGGGGAATGAGTTTGGCATTCAGCAGCACACCAGCAGCGAACTAACTGACCAAGGTGGCAATTTTCAGTGGCCTGTCAAAAAAACCACTAACTTCAACGATTACAATGCGACGGCAAGTATTACGATCGCAGACCCCTTACTTGGCCCTTTGCAAACCCTCAACGGCGCTTTAGTCAGGCCGCTGCTGATAGGAAGTCCGGCAATTGATAAAGGGATTGCCACCGGCGCACCCACTACGGATCAGCGCGGCCTGACTCGCCCTCAAGATGGCGACACCATTCCAGGCGCGATCGTGGACAGCGGCTCTTTTGAATTGGGAGGTAGTGTCGTCCCGGTGCCAACTCCGACGCCCGCACCGGTGCCAACTCCGACACCCGCACCAACTCCAACTCCGACACCCGCACCGGCGCCAACTCCGACACCCGCACCGACGCCAACTCCGACACCCGCACCGGCGCCAACTCCGACACCCGCACCGGCGCCAACTCCGACACCCGCACCAGCGCCA
>NZ_JAUBUG010000043.1:0-61908 GCF_036705345.1 Microcoleus sp. B3-D2 | reverse complement strand
ACTCCGACACCCGCACCGGCGCCAACTCCGACACCCGCACCGGCGCCAACTCCGACACCCGCACCGGCGCCAACTCCGACACCCGCACCGGCGCCAACTCCAACACCCGCACCGGCGCCAACTCCGACACCCGCACCAACTCCAACTCCCACACCGGAACCAACTCCAACTCCGACACCCGCACCAACTCCAACTCCGCCGACGCCGGCGCCGACTCCTACTCCCGCGCCGATTCCTACTGAGACTCCGACACCCACACCGGAACCGACTCCAACTCCCACACCGGAACCGACTCCAACTCCCACACCGGAACCGACTCCAACTCCCACACCGGAACCGACTCCGACTCCCACACCGGAACCGACTCCGACTCCGCCGACACCGGAACCGACTCCGACTCCAACTCCGCCTGCAGATGATTGCCTACTCGATAGCCTCAACGCCCCGCAACTAGATCCTGCCACCATCACCCCCAACCCCGTCCAACAAACTGTCAACGGCGGCGAAGGTAACGATTTCATCATGGGCGGTGGCATCAACGAGTCAATTAACGGACAAGCCGGCAACGATACTCTCTACGGCATGGGCGAGAATGACAACATCCAAGGCGGTGCAGATAACGACTCAATCTTCGGCAATGGAGGCAGCGATTTCATCTCTGGCGGCGCTGGCAACGATACCATCTACGCAGGCAAAGATCCTGACACTGTGGTAGATGCCGAGGGCGACGACTTGTTGAGGGGAGATGTCGGCAATGATACAGTTGCCGGCGGCGTTGGTAACGACAGCATTTTCGGCGGTAAAGATGACGATATCTTGCTGGGTGAAGATGGCGATGACTACATTTTAGGCAACTTAGGAAATGACACAATTAATGCCGGAAACGGCAACGATATTGCCTTTGGCAATGAAGGTGCAGACCTGATTTTTGGCGAGGAGGGAAATGACACCCTGTACGGCGGCAAAGAAAACGACAGTCTTGATGGCGGTGAGGGCAACGACTTACTGTTCGGCGGCAATGAAAACGATGTGCTTTGCGGCGACATCGGTAACGATACCCTGTACGGCGGCAAAGGTAATGATATTCTCAGCGGCGGTGCTGGGGACGATTTCCTTTCCGGCAATGTTGGGGACGATACTTTGACTGGTGGTTCGGGAAATGATGTATTTGTCCTCAATCAAAGTTTGGGTAGCGACATCATTAATGATTTCCGCAAGGCCGAGGATTTATTTGGGTTGAATTCTGGTTTGAGTTTTAATCAACTCAGTATTACTTCCAGCAACAATCAAACTTTGATTACTGTGACGGACACCAATCAATTGTTGGCGAAGCTTAACGGTATTACCCCCGGTATTCTCACCGCTAGCGATTTCACTCAGGTAACAATCTAACTGCCTCGGGTAGGGTGCGCCATAAGCAGCCCGACCCCTCAGGAGTGGTGAAGAAAGCTCTCAAACTCCTGAAATTTGGTGGATGACGTTAGCGCAGCCCGCCCCTACGGGGGCTACGCCAACGAAGAGGAGCGATCGATCTGATTCTTTTTAACAGCGATCGGTAATAAATCTTGTTTATTGCCGATCGCCTACACCTAGAATGAGGCACCTCCGTCTATTGCACTCCTGAGTTGGCTAGCCATATACAGCGCCCGAATAAAGCAAGCTTTCTCAACCACTAAATTTCAGATTTTTGGGAACTTTTTGCCAGCTAGGAAAAAAATTAAATTAATCAAATTTTTAGGCAATTTTCCTGGTTTTCTCTAATGTGAATGTATCAGGTACTAGCTAGAGAAATTCTCAGAAATTTGGAATTCCTAAAATCTTTTTGAGATTTTCCCGGCTCAAGGCTACCAAATGGTTTAATGCACTATTTATCTCGCTAATGGTGCGCCTTGTCAATCTACATAGAGAGGTTACTGGTGCCGGACTATTTAAATTACATCCTCTGCAGTTAATTGCTCAGAAAATCGCAATTTTCATACAGCTTAAGCTGAGTAGGGAGACAAGTCTCGGATTTCACTTAGGGAGAGAATTAAAGTTTTTCCCTAAATTTTAATCTTTCCGATGGATCGTTGAGTTTTTAATTCTGCCTACTGCCTTCTGCATCTTTAGCCTTCTGCTTTCAAGGTGAATCTACCAGCAAATAGTAAACATTCTCATGGGTATGCGAAATGAGTTCAACTTTTGCCACCAACAGGGATTCACAATCTGTTCTCCGCAATGCTGGTTCTAAATCTATTGTCTTCATTGATTCCGAGTTAGATGACTATCAAACTCTTGCGGGTGGCGTGCTTCCCGGTACAGAGATCGTCATTTTAGATAAAAATGGTAACGGAGTCGAGCAAATTACTGCGAAACTGCAAACAATTTCTGCGGCGGGGGAAACTGTAGACCAAGTTCACGTTTTTTCTCACGGCAATTCTGGCAGCTTGCAGCTAGGTTCTGCAACACTGAATTCGGATAATTTGTCACAATATAAAAGCCAGTTGCAAGAGTGGCGAAATGCGCTAAGCGACAAAGCAGATATTGTGCTTTACGGTTGCGATGTTGCTGCGGGTTCTGGAAGCGATTTTGTCGAGCGCCTGGGCGAGTTAACCGGGGCTGATATTGCGGCATCTAGCGATCGCACTGGCCGCGGTGGTAACTGGAATTTGGAGTTGGCCAAGGGTGATATTGAAGCACCGCTAGCCTTGACTCCAGAAGCAATGGCGGATTACCGAGGGACTTTAGCGACTATTACCGTTACCAACAATAATGATAGCGGGCCGGGTTCCTTGAGAGATGCGATCGCCACGGCTGTTGCCGGCGATACCATTCAATTTGCCTCCACTCTTGCCAGCCAAACAATTACTCTCACTTCCGGTCAACTTGTCATCAACAAAAACTTGACAATTGATGCAGTTGGTGCAGCCAATTTAACCATCAGTGGCAACAATGCTTCGCGGGTTATCCTAACCGAAGGTTCAACAAATGTTACTCTAAAAAACCTGATTGTTGCCAACGGCAAAGTTTCTGGAACCGATCCGAATAATGACGCAACTAGCGCCGGTGGTGGCATTCAAACTAGAGGTAACAGCACTTTAACTTTAGAAAATTGCCAAGTCAATAATAATGTGGCCGGTTTTGGTGGCGGCATTTACACGGGTTTCCGCAGCACGACGACTGTAATTAACAGCAAGTTTAGCGGCAATGATGGTTCGCTAGCGGATAATACCGAACGTGGTGGCGGCGCGATCGCCACTAAAAGCGGTGGTGTTCTGGCTATCAGAGATAGCGAATTTACCAACAACAAAGGCAGCAACGGCGGAGCTGTTAATAACCTGTTGGGCAGCATGACGATCGAAAACTCTAAATTCACCGGCAACGTGACAGACCAAGGCGTTGGCGGGGCAGTTTTCGTCGATGGCGCTAATGCTTCGGGCCCCAATGCAACCCCTGGCCCTGTTCCCGGAAATATTGTCATCCGCAACAGCGTTTTTGATGGCAATATCAGCTCCGGAGAAGGAGGCGCAGCCTTTTTGTTTGGTTATTTGCAAGATAAAGTGGTGTTGGAAAATACCACTTTTATTAACAACAAAGCTGTCAAAAATGCAGCGGGGTCGGGAGGCTCCGGCGGCGCCGTCCGCCACGGCAATGCCGATTTGACAGTGACAAACTGCACCTTTGCCAACAACACAGCCGATGATAGCGGCGGCGGCTTGTGGTTGGGTGAAAATGGAAAAATCAGCGTAGTTAACAGTACATTTTCCGGCAACAGCGCTGCTAAGCAGGGTGGAGGAATGGTTGTCAATAACAGAGATTCCTTTTCGACTAACATCGTCAATTCAACTTTTGCTAAAAATACCGCTGGGGAATTTTCGGGAGGTATTGCTACTGGTAATCAGCCAATTACTGTCAAGAATTCTATTTTTGATAGCAACACGGCGGGTAATCGTTTTAAGATTAAGCAGCAAACCGGGCGGGAATTAATCGACGGGGGAAATAATCTGCAATTTCCTAATAAACTCACGACGGGCGATCCTAACGACAATAATGTTACGGCAAATGTGACGATCGCAGATCCCTTACTTGGCCCTTTGGAAAATATTAACGGGGCTTTCGTGCTGCCGCTGCTAACAGGAAGTCCGGCAATTGATACCGGTACTGGTGCGGGCGCGCCGGCTGCGGATCAGCGCGGTGTGAGTCGCCCTCAAGATGGTGATAATAACGGAAGTGCGATCGTGGATATTGGCGCTTACGAATTTAACGCTACAGTCACGCCAACTCCGACTCCAACTCCAACTCCAACGCCGACTCCGACCCCAACTCCAACGCCGACTCCAACGCCGACTCCCACGGAGACTCCAACTCCCACACCAACACCGACTCCAACTCCGACGCCGGCGCCGACTCCCACCCCAACTGAGACTCCCACACCTGCGCCGACTCCGCCGCCAACACCAACTCCCGCGCCCACACCAACTCCGGTCGCAGATGATTGCCTACTCGATAGCCTCAACGCCCCCCAACTCGACCCTGCCACTATCACACCCAACCCCGTCCAACAAACTATTAACGGCGGCGACAGTACCGATTTCATCATGGGTGGCGGCATCAACGACTCGATTAATGGACTTGCCGGCAACGATACTCTCTACGGTATGGGCGGCAATGACAACATTGACGGCGGCGCAGATAACGATTCAATCTTTGGCAATGAAGGCACCGATTACATCTCTGGCGGCGCTGGCAACGATACCATCTACGCTGGTAAAGATCCTGACACTGTTGTCGGCGCCGATGGCGACGACTTGTTGAGGGGAGATCTCGGCAGCGATACTGTTGCCGGCGGGCTGGGCAACGACAGCATTTTTGGCGGTAAAGATGACGATATCTTGCTGGGTGAAGATGGCGATGACTACATTTTAGGCAACTTAGGAAATGACACAATTAATGCCGGAAACGGCAACGATATTGCCTTTGGCAATGAAGGTGCAGACCTGATTTTTGGCGAGGAGGGAAATGACACCCTGTACGGCGGCAAAGAAAACGACAGTCTCGATGCGGGTGAGGGCAACGACTTACTGTTCGGCGGCAATGACAACGATGTGCTTTGCGGCGACATCGGTAACGACACCCTGTACGGCGGCAAAGGTAATGATATTCTCAGCGGTGGCAGCGGTTCCGATTTCCTTTCCGGGGATGTTGGGGACGATACATTGACGGGAGGTTCGGGAAATGATGTGTTTGTCCTCAATCAAAGTTTGGGTAGCGAAATCATTAATGATTTCCGCAGGGGAGAGGATTTATTTGGGTTGAATCCTGGTTTGAGTTTCAATCAACTCAGTATTACTTCCAGCAACAATCAGACTTTGATTACGGTGACGGACACCAATCAATTGTTGGCGAAGCTTAACGGTATTACCCCCGGTATTCTTACCGCTAGCGATTTCATTACTCTGTAGTTATTATACCAAATCCGGGTTGGCTACTCCCTTTATCATTCTGCGTATCATTCGGTGGTTGAAACCGCTACTAAATAAACGAAGTCCGCCTCCGCCGACTGAGAGATAAAGGGAGTAGTTAAATCTGATATAGTGTTGTAGCATCTTCCAATAAAAATTAGCCAAGCATGATAAATATCCTCTAATCCTCTGATGCTCTAGCCCACACATATTAATCTATTATTCCTAATAAAGCGGACTGGATATTATTCCGTTTTAATACGATCGCACAAATGCCTATCCTCCTCCTTCACATCAGCATTCGTCAGCAAATAATCCCGCACCCAGTCGCATCCATACTCCAGAAAATCGAGCTGGAAAATTTGCTCTAAATTCCACACAATTGCTGTGGTATCCTGACTGGCTGAAGCGACGAACTTCCCATCAGGGCTAAATGTCACTCCGAACACCCCATCGCTATGTCCTTTTAAAGTTTCAAGCTCTTGACCATCGTACCTCCAAAGTTTAACAGTGCCGTCAAAACTTGCTGAGGCGATCGTCTGGCCATCAGGGCTAAATGCCACTCCGAATACCCCATTTTTGTGTCCCTTTAAGGCTCTAATTTCTGTACCATCCAACCGCCAAAGTCTCACCGTGCTATCCATACCTGCTGAAGCGAGAGTCTTGCCGTCAGGGCTAAATGCCACTCCCGCCACCTGACGGCGATGGCTTGTTAAAGTGTGTAGAAGCTTGTAGCTGGGCTTTCCAGAGGCGATCGCACTATCCCACTGCCAAAGTTTGATAGTGCCGTCCACACTACCAGAGGCAATGAGCTTTCCATCGGGGCTAAATGCCACTGCGTTAATGTAATCGGTATGCCCTTTGAGAGTTGCCAATTGGGTGCCGTCAATCCTCCAGACTTTGACCGTTTTGTCCTCACCCACCGACGCGAGTGACTGCCCATTTGGATGGAAATCAACCGCGAAGACTCTGCCTTGATGTCCGGTGAAAGTCTGGAGTAACGTGCCATCCAGTTGCCACAACCGTACAGTGCTGTCATAACCGCCTGTAGCAATCGTGTCTCCTTTTGGGCTGAAATCTACTCCGAAAACTTTATCAGCTTGTTTGGGGAAAGTGCGAATTAAGCTACCATCAAGCCGCCAAAGTTTAACGGTATTATCACGACTGGCGGTGGCAATTGTCTTACCATCAGGACTAAATTTTATGGTGTAAATCGATGCTTGATGTCCGTTAAGAGTCTTGAGCAAACTGTCATCAAGCTTCCAGAGTGCGATCGGGCCATCCCAACTGGATGAGGCGAAGATTTGCCCGTCAGGACTCCAAGCCAATCCAGAGACGACATCCTTCGCGACTAGCAGGGTTTTTACCAGAGTCCCGTCAAGCTGCCACAGTTTGACTGTTCTGTCTAGACTTCCCGAGGCAAGCAAATCACCTTGAGGGTTAAAAGCGATTTTGGTCACGGCATCGCTGTGTCCAGTTAGGGTTTTGACTAAAGTTCCATCAACGTGCCAAAGTTTGACCGTTTTATCCGCACTCGCCGAGGCAATGAGATATTCTGAAGGGCTGTTGGCGTAGCCTGCGCTTGGCGCATAGGCAACATTCATAACTCTATCCGTATGTCCGGTGAGGGTTCCTATCAGTTTACCCTCTGCATTCCAGAGTTTGATGGTTCGATCTTTAGAAGCAGATGCAATAGTTTGACTGTCCGGGCTAAAGGCAACGCTGGTAACTTCATCTGTATGTCCGGTGAGAGTTCTGTGCAGTTTGCCGTCTGTACTCCAGAGTTTAACTGTTTTATCTTTTGAAGCGGAAGCAATAATCTGATTGTTAGGAGCGATCGCGACTTGTGTAACGTTATCGGTATGTCCTTTTAAGGTCTGCCACAAGGTATAACTCGGCTTGACATTTGGTAAATTTGTACTGTTTTTGCGCCAAAGTTTGACTGTTTTATCCGCAGAAGCAGAAGCAATTAGATCGCCTCTGGGGTTAAATACGACTCCCCAAACTGCATTGTTGTGTCCTTGAAGCATTTCTAGTTTTGTACCGTCTTTTTTCCAAAGATCGATGGTTTTATCGGCAGAAGCTGAGGCTATGAGTTCCCCATCAGGACTGAATGTTACATCATTAACCACATTGTCATGCCCCGATAAATGATTATAGTCAACTGCTCCATAAACAGCTTGATGGAGAGCTTCTTTAACTGAGCGTTCGAGTTCGGGGTCTACGCCACTTAACTTTTGCAGTTGTCGCTTTCCTCTGATTGCCTCTATCAATGCGTCTAATTTTTGATTTGAGGCGAATAAGGCTTCGGAAGATTTGGCGATCGCCTTGATTTCGCTGACAGCAGTTTGCCGATACTGAAAATACACCGCTAGCCCCAATGCACAGGCGATAATTAATGCTATACTTACTACAAAAAGCAAAAACCTTTGCCGCCTAGAACTTTTTTTCTCTACAGCTAGTCTTTTTTGTTGTTCTGTTAGTCGGGCTTCAATTTCTTTAGCCCGCTCTGCTTCCAATCCTACCTGCATTTCTCTTCGGTCTAATTCTTCAGAAGCCCCTAAAAACTGATAATCTAAGTCACTCAAACTTTTACCCTGGGCCCAAGCTTGAGCATTTTTCAAGGCCTCTCCGCGCAAGAGTCGGGATTTATCGGTCTGCTTGGAAGTTATCCAAGCATCAAAGGCTTGAGAGTATGGACGCAAGGAAGCGAGATTTTTTTCTACCCATTTTTTGTTAAATACTTCTTGATAAATGGGGTTTCTTACCTGTAAAAAACCCTGGTATTTTACTACCAAACCAGACAGCAATAGTTCTACCTGTTCTCGCGAGTCATCGGTGGGAACTTCCACTCCTTGTAAGATTTTTTGATAGATGCCTAGTAGTCTTCCAGCACGTTGCTCATTTCTCAAAATGCGATCGCGGATCGTCTTTAAATGCTCTGGCTCATCTTGAGATTCCCAATTCTGGACGATCTGCGATCGTACCAGCGATTCCACAAAAAATCCCTCTGTTCCCGGTGGAATTGTCAGCACGTCACTGTGAGATTCTCGCGCGGCTATTACTATCAATTGACACAGCTTTTGGCTCAGAAATGGTTGCCCATAAGTCCAAGCTAATATTGCTTTAATAATTGCCTCGGCATTACTGACTACACTATCTAACCCTTTAGTTAAAGGAGAGGCTTCTTCCCAGGAAAACCCGTGCAAATCTACTGATTGTCCGATATTAAAAGGTGTCCGATTTTTATCAGCGATTAAATCGCTGGGTGTAGCTACTCCGAAAATCGCGAAGGTAATCCGATTGTATGCGGGATTGAGGGCTCGTTGGTTGTAACAATAACGAATCAAGGCGAAAAAGTCATCTACGGGAAAATCTAAGCTTAAAATACTATCAATCTCATCGACAAATATAATAATTCGATTCTCGGGAAATTGGGCTAATAAAATATCTTCAATAAATTGACTCAATTTTTGCAGGAGAGAAACTTCTTCTTGTTCTTGCCACCAGGTTTTTAAATTGACTTTTCCTACAAGATTAAAACTGCGCCACAAATCCCCAACGATTCCTTTATACCACTGTAAAGGAGTAATGTTTTCACTGCCGATGCGAGTCATGTCGATCGCACTGCATAGAAATCCTTCTGCTTGCAGTCGGTGCAGGGTGCGAACGAGAAGGGAAGATTTGCCCATCTGTCGGGAGTTGAGGACGTAGCAAAATTCGCCTTCTTTTAAGGCTTCATAAAGTTGGATATCTGCTTGTCGTTCGACATAGGTAGGCGCATCAGTTGTGAGACTGCCACCAATGTGGTAAGAGTAATCTTTCATAATGGATAGTTAATTGTTTCGGAGAATGTCACGATCGCCCACTCGATCGCACAAATGTCTATCCTCCTCTTTCACATCGGCATTTGTCCGCAGATAATCCCGCACCCAGTCGCAACCAAACACCAGCGGGTCTGTATTGAGAATTCGCTTTATATTCCACAAAATCGCCGTTTGGTCCATGCTGCCGGAGACAAGGAAAGTGCCGTCGGGACTAAAGGACATTGCTACCACCGCACCTGTATGCCCCGTGAGCGTCGTCAGCAAGATGCCGTTAGAGTTCCAGAGTTTCACCGTGTTATCGAGACTTGCCGTAGCGACGATTTCACCATCCGGGCTAAAGGAAACTTTCGCCACTCCCTCTGTGTGGCCTTTGAGCGTTCTCCGTAGCAGTGCTTTCTGAGGAACTGAGGTGTCTGAGCGATCTAATTTCCAGAGTTTGACGGTGCCATCTGTACTGGCTGAGGCGAGTGTCTTGCCATCGGGACTGAAACTGACCCCCGTAGTCAGAGCCTGATGGGCATCAATCGCCTGCAACAAAGTGCCATCGGGCTTCCAGATAGCGACAGTACCACTGCTACCGACGACGGCTAAAGCTTTTCCATCAGGGCTAAAGGCCACAGTCCAGAAGGCGCTGCCATCTAGCTTCAGAGTTCGCACTAACACGCCGTTTGGCTGCCAGAGTTTTACCGTGCCGTCTGTACTTGCGGTGGCAATAATTTTACCGTCAGGACTCCAAGTAATTCCGTGAACTGTACCTTTGTGGGCGTTGATTTCTCCCAGGAATCTGCCATCCTGGTGCCAGAGTTTAACTGTTGTTTCGCCCCCCACAGCAATCACTTTACCGTCAGGACTGAATGCCACAGCCCAAAGCCCTCCTTTGCCCTCCTGAAGCGTCTTGAGCAACGTACCATCGGTCGGCACTTGCGTTGGCGGGTTCCCCGACATAAGCAAAGTGCCGTGTCGCCAAAGTTTCACCGTGCCGTCTATACTTGCAGTGGCGACGATTTTTCCGTCAGGAGCGAAAGCAGTACCATAAATAGCAGCGTCATGACCTTGCAGGGGCAACTGAAAAATGTTTTTCGGCTGCCAAAGTTTGACAGCTTTTCCTATACCCAGCGAAGCAATGAAAGTGCCGTCAGAACTCAAATCCATATCCCACACGCCACCGCTATGCCCTGCAAAAGTTCTGAGCTCTTTGCCATCTTTGCTCCAAAATTTGATGGTTCGATCGGCGCTCGCTGTGACGATAATCTGACCGTCGGGACTGAAATCTAGACCCCCAACGGTAGATGCGTGACCCTTAAGGGTTCGTAGGGGCTGTAACTCTTCGGCTGACGGAGCATTGGAAGGCCAAAGTTTAACAGTTTTATCCATGCTGGCGGAGGCAAATATCTCGCCGTCAGGACTGAACTCGAGATCCCAAACGCCAGCGCTATGGCCTTGAAACGTTCTCTGTAACTTTACCGATGCCCAGAATGCGCCGTTTTTTTTCCACAATCGGATCGTGCCGTCCTCGCTGCCGCTAACGAGCATTTCCCCGTCGGGGCTAAAGCGAAGACTCCTCACCGCATCGGTGTGATCGAGAATGGTTAATAAAACGCCGTTTTTGTCCCAGAGTTTAACGGTGTTATTCTGACCGGATGTGGCTAAAATCTCGCCATCTGGGCTGAAGGCCAGACCCTGCTGATACTCGGTACAGTTTCCCTCAAGGGTGTGTAGGAGTTTGGGGCTGTGCCAAGAAGTTCCCTGTTGCTGCCAAACTTTAACTGTGCCCTCTCCAGTGGCGCAAGCGAGGAGTTTACTGTCGGGGCTAAAAGCCAACCTCCATAACGTACCGTTGTGGGGAAGAGTCGCAACAAGGGTGCCATCTCGCTGCCAAAGTTTGACCTCGGTGTCGAAACTTGCTGAGGCAATGGTGCCAGCGTCGGGACTGATTGCTAATCTAAACAGTGTCCCCTGATGTCCTGACAAGCGGTTGAATTCCGAAGCGCCATAAACTGCCTGCTCTAGTAATAATTGCACGCGATTTTCTAGTTCGGGATTTGCGCTGCCGAGTTGTTGCAGTTTGCGCTTGGCTTTGATGGCAGCAATGAGGCTGTCTAATTTTCGCTCGATGGTAAAGAGGGCTTCGGAGGAGGTGGCGAGCGCTTCGATTTCGCTCAGTTGCGATTGTTGCAATGCGGTTATAACTGCACCTAACAACATTTGTTGCAATCGAGTTGCCCGTTTCTCTTGCTCTAATCGCGCTTCTACTTCTTTGGCACGTTCGGCTTCTAAAGCTTGTTGAACTTCCCGTCTGTCTATTTCGGCGCTCGCGGCTAAGAATTGATAATCCAAGTCACTCAAACTTTTTCCCTGCCCCCAAGTTTGGGCATCTTTTAAGGCTTGACCCCTCAAAAGGCGCGATTCGTCTTGTTGTTTGGAAGCTACCCAAGCCTCAAAAGTTTGAGAGTAAGGGCGCAGTGCTCTTAATTGTTTTTCTACCCATTCTCGGTTGAATACTTGTCGATAAATGCGGTTTTTTACTTGCAGCACTCCTGACTGTTTGACTACTAATCCCGATAGAATTAATTCGATTTGCTCTCGGCTGTCGTCTGTGGGTACTTCTACACCTTGTAAAATTTGTTGGTAAATACCGAGCAATCTGCCAGCGCGTTGTTCGTTGCGAAGAATGCGATCGCGGATTGTCTTTAAATGCTCTGGATCATCTTGCGATTCCCATTTATTTATGATGTTTTTTCTCACCAATGATTCCACAAAAAATCCCTCGGTTCCCGGTGGTATTTTTAAATCACCGCTGTGAGCTGATACCGCAATTTTTACTACTAATTCACATATTTTTTGCGTTAAAAATGGCTGTCCTCCCGTCCAATATAAGATTTCTTTGAGAACTGCCTGCGGATTGGTTATGACATTTTCTAACCCTTTCGCTAATGGTGGCGCTTCTTCTAAGCTAAATCCTGACAAATCGATCGCTTGTCCGATATTAAAAGGTGTCCGATTTTTATCGGCGATTAAATCGCTGGGTGTAGCTACTCCGAAAATCGCGAAGGTAATGCGGGTATATTCGGGATTGATAGCTCGTTGATTGTAGCAGAAACGAATCAAAGCGAAAAAATCATCGACGGGAAAATCTAAACTGAGAATACTATCAATCTCATCGACAAATATAAAAATTTGCTTCTCCGCAAATCTGGTCAATAAAATATCTTCAATAAAGTGACTCAATCTTTGCAGTAGAGAAACTTCTTCTTGTTCTTTCCACCAAGTTTTTAAATTAACTTCTCCTAATAAATTAAAGCTGCGCCACAAATCCCCAACGATTCCTTTGTACCATTGTAAAGGAGTAATGTTTTCGGTGCCGATGCGGGTCATGTCGATCGCGCTGCATTGAAATCCTTCTGCTTGCAGTCGGTGCAGGGTGCGAACGAGAAGGGAAGATTTGCCCATCTGTCGGGAGTTAAGGACGTAGCAAAACTCGCCTCGTTTTAAGGCTTGATAAAGTTCGATATCTGCTTGTCGTTCGACATAGGTAGGCGCATTATTGGCGAGACTGCCTCCAATTTGGTATGTAACCTTGGTCATGCCGTTTATGGGTTAATTTAAATGTAAGTATCTAGTGAGTTTATTGAAAGGTGAAAATGTGGCGCAATCGCTTCATTTTACTAATAAAAATTACGCAAATAAACTCTCCAATCTAAATCTAAATAAAGTTGTGAGAACCAAAATATAGGCGATACAATTCGCAGCTCAGCGTACAGCGATTATTATCGATATGAATCAGCCCCATACTAACTAATTTAGAAGCTACTATCGGATCTAATTCCACTCCGCGTTCCGATTTTACCACTTGTTTAAGTGCAACCGCAAGTTCGGGATACTCTTGGAATGTCACCCAAAAACTCCGCAAGTAATCTTTATAAATTCCGGCTATGGTGGGAGCTTCTTGTAGTAGCCGATCTAGCGTTAAACTGTTTTGACAGAGGTGGTAAAGAGCTAGCCGAACCAGATAAGGATGTCCCCCCACCATTGCCATGAGTCGATCGGCATCGGGGCTATCTGTCCAATCCAGTCCGTGACGCTGGGCTAAAGCAAGTATCTGCTCTTCTGTAAAATAGGGCAATTGCAGCGGTAAACCGACATTAAAGGGCGATTCAGTGAGCTTTAAAGGAATATAAATTTCTGTGGAGTGAAGAACGATTACCCGCAGTTTTTCCATGGTTTTAATCCGCTTTGCTTCTTCATGCCAGCTTCGCAGCAGTGGCAAAAATTCTCTGGCAATTTTTGGATACTCAAAAATCCTATTGACTTCATTTAAAGCTAAGACAAGCGGACTATTTATTTGGTCTAAAATATATTGCTGTAAATAGATAGCACAGCTTACTTTGCTACCCATGTCTTCATCCCAATAATCCTCTAATAGAGGTGGCAATTCTAGGTGACGGCTGATGTTGGCACAAAACCACCGTAAAAATTTATCGAGGTTGTCTAAAACAGCTTCTTCGGCTTGCTGAAAATCTAAACTTACAGTTCGGCACCCGAGAGAATTAGCGCGATCTAAAATTCGTAGCATGAGAGAACTTTTTCCCATCTTCCTGGGAGCTTTAATCCGCAGAACACTTCCAGGTTTGGCAACTTCTCGATAGGCGAGTTCTTCTATTAGCGGGTGATGGATATAAAATGGTGAACCGATGGGTACTGGAGAGCCGGGATATTCTAAAGGTGTTGCTAGGCATTGGCTGCGGGTGAATTCTTCAATTAATTCTCGTTCGTCTGGGGTCAGGGAACGCGATTCTACTGAGGAGCGAAAATTAGATTTGCTAATAGGTGTCTGCAAGATTTCAGAGAGAGATTGCCACAAGGACGAGGCGATGTTTCTCAGGTAATGCTCTCCGTAATGAGAGGTAGAGGCGATGCTTGTATAAGTCTTTCCTTCCCAAACTTGGCGGAGTATGATTTCTTGTACGGGATATAAATCTTTTTGCGATCGCACACGAGTTAGCTGTAGTACCTCATCTATCGTCATAACCGGCAATTACCATATAAGTGTATCGTTGATATTATCACTTATGATTGACTGTAAAGCTGATCCCCTATTTGATTGCGACACGATTCTGTCGCGACATTTCTCAGGGACTAACTGGTCAAATCTGTTAAATCTCACCGCAGCGTACCAATATCAATAAAGGATTCATGGGTCACTGAGCGCTCTAACCCAATTTCAAGAGCTGCTAGCGGGGTTTTTCAGGTAGCAGTGTTCAGTTTTTCTCGCTCGTTTGCCAAAATGTCATGCAGGTGTCACATTTGGTCGTGAAGGCACAATTTAAAGATGTGACAGTTGAGATTGCTAAAGTTTAGTTAATTTATGCTAATTTAATTAAAGCTATTTTCAGGTCGCTGTATCTCCTCATCACAAGTGCGTTGACATGGCTAAAGTTGAGTTAATTAATGCTAATTTAATTCAAGCTATTTCAGGTATCTGCATCTACCGATCGCAAGTGTTAAGTACAAGGCCCTAATTATTTTTTTTGTGGAAGCAGGTTTTTCAACCATACTGTAATCCGTCAAAAGCATCTTATAAAATAAGAGGATTGATACCGCAAATGGTTCATACAATGTTTTCAAATTATTTTATTCCTCACGGTCATTGCTACTTGTGGAAACCTGGATTAGTAGGGCTACACGTTTTGTCCGATGGTTTGATAGCCGTCGCTTATTTTTTGATACCGATCACGCTGATTTATATTGTCAAAAAGCGACAAGATGTGCCTTTTGACTGGGTTTTCATGCTGTTTGGCTCTTTTATTGTCTGCTGCGGTATTACCCATATTATGGAAATATGGACGCTGTGGCATCCTAATTATTGGTTCTCTGGTTTTCTTAAAGGGATTACAGCGCTGATTTCGCTATCTACAGCAGCAGTGCTGGTGGAACTAATCCCAAAAATCTTGGCTATCCCCAGTCCCGATCAATTAGCGGTGGCAAATGTAGCTTTACAAAATGAGATTGGCGAGCGCAAACAAGCTCAAGAAGCACTCTCAGAATTAATGCTAGAATTGGAAAAAAGGGTGATGGAGAGGACGATCGCTTTAGAATCCACTAATGAACTTTTGCTACAGGAAAATCGCGATCGCTCTTTGGCTGAAAATTCATTGCGGCACTCGGAAGCGAAACTACTCGAACGAACTCAGCAGCTAGAGGAAACTCTGCAACAACTCAAAGAAGCCCAAACTCAACTCGTGCAAACTGAAAAAATGTCTTCTTTGGGGCAAATGGTAGCTGGGGTTGCTCACGAAATCAATAACCCTGTTAACTTCATTTATGGCAATCTGATTCCGGCTGAGGAATACATTAAAGATATTTTGGCATTGATTAAGGCTTATCAAGTTTATTACCCCACTCCTGCGCCGGAAATTGCAGACAAGATTCACACTATCGAACTCGATTTTATTTTAAAAGACCTGCAAAAACTTTTTGGTTCGATTAAAATAGGAGCAGAACGAATTAAGGACATTGTTAAATCTTTACGCACTTTCTCCCGTTTAGACGAAGCCGACATGAAAAAGGTAAATATTCATGAAGGACTCGATAGCACTTTAATGATTTTGCAGCACCGCTTGAAAGAACAAACAAATCGTCCGCCGATTCAAGTGATTAAAGAGTATGGAGAGTTGCCGCTATTGGAATGCTATGCTGGACAGATTAACCAAGTATTTATGAACATTTTATCTAATGCTATTGATGCTTTAGAACAGATTGCACAGCAGGGAGATTCGCCTAAAGGCTATTGGGAAAATAATTTCTTTGAACACTTCCAATATACCTATTGCCACCTGCTAACAATTCGTATCCGCACGCTTTTAGTTGATGGCCAGTGGGTGCAAATTCGCATTGCTGATAATGGCACGGGCATAGATTATGAGGCGATCGCTAAAATTTACGATCCATTTTATACAACGAAACCTATCGGTGCTGGTACCGGGCTGGGTTTGGCAATTTCTTATCAGATTATTCAAGCCCATGAAGGTTATTTGCGCTGCACTTCCGAGGTTGGGAGAGGTACTGAGTTTATCATTGAAATTCCTTTGCGATCGCAATTTTGCGATCGCCACCTAGTGCAAAAGCAAGCTGTTATGAACAAGCTGGGTTGAGGCGTTAATAAATAATGCTGAATCCAGCTACAACTTTCGGTTTTTTTTATTTTTTTCCTAACTTAGGCATCATCAAATCCATATTATATGCCAATAATAAGTATTATGTGGGAAGCCCTCAAAAATATTTTTTCCCCAACTCAGTATATGCCTCACGGTCACTGCTATCTGTGGCAAACGCCTTTAGTGTGGCTGCACGTAACAGGGGACTTCTTAATTGCGATCGCCTACTATTCAATTCCGGCGATGCTGATTTATTTTATCTTCAAGCGGCGCGATGTCCCTTTTCTAAGAATATTTGCTTTATTTGGTGCATTTATTATTCTGTGCGGCACGGGTCACTTGCTAGACATTTGGACGTTGTGGCATTCCGCTTATTGGCTGTCGGGGATTGAAAAAGGAATTACTGCACTTGTTTCCTGCTTCACTGCGGCCTCGATGGTAACACTATTGCCCCAGTTTTTGTCTTTAAAAACCCCCCAAGAATTAGAGGCCATAAATCGCAAGTTGCAGACTGAGATTGCTGTGCGTGAAGATGCAGAATTAGCGTTGCGCCACGCTTATGATGATTTAGAAATTAAAGTCCAAGAGCGGACCGTACAGTTGACAGAAATTAATGGTCATTTAGAAGCAGAAATAAGAGAAAAAATAGCCGCTGAATCCGCTTTGCGCGAACGAGAAACTAGGTTAACAGAACAACAAAATGGTTTGCTAGAATTAGCAAAAAATTCTAGTATCTACGAGGGAAATATCGGCGAGGCGTTGAGAGAGATTACGCAAATGGCAACTCGTACCCTGAATGTTGAGCGGGCAAGTATTTGGTTTTATCAGCAAGATAAATCCGGAATGTGCTGTGCGGATCTTTATGAACTGACGCCCAATCAACACAGCGCCGGTGCAGAACTGAAAGTTGCTGACTATCCTAGCTATTTCCAAGCTTTGAAGACAGAACAGGCGATCGCAGCGGTTGATGCCAAAACCGATCCGCGCACCCGAGAATTTAGCGAATCTTATTTGACGCCTTTAAACATCTCGTCGATGCTAGATGTTCCTATTACCCATAAAGGGCAAATTGCGGGTGTAATTTGTTTAGAACATCAGGGAACGACCAGGAATTGGACGCTCGACGAACAAAGCTTCGCTAGCTATGTGGCGCAGATCGCAGCTTTAGCAATGGAAGCCCGCGATCGCAAGCAAGCCGAGTTAAACTTGCGTTCTGTCACCGAACGCTTGCAATATTTGCTGGCGACTACTCCGGCGGTGATTTTTAGCTGCAAATTAGGGGAAAATTATGATGTAACATTTGTCAGCGATAATGTTGTTTCAATGATTGGTTACGAAGCGCGAGAATTGGTTGATGGTTCCCTTGATTGGCATAGCCTGGTTCATCCAGAAGATCGAGAGATTGTTGCTACTTCATACGCTCAGATATTGGAAAAAGAATCGATTTCCTACGAATACCGCGAACGGCACAAAGACGGTAGTTATCGCTGGATATACGATGAGCTCAAGTTAGTCAAAGATGCTGCTGGTCTACCTGTGGAGTGCGTTGGTTATGGAGTAGATGTTACTGCTCGCAAACAGGCGGAAAGAGCCTTGAAGCAACAAGTAAAAAGGGAGCGGCTCGTGAATGCTATTCAAGAGCGGATTCGCTCCTCTCTTAACCTAGAAGAAGTAATGACAATGGCTGTGGAAGAAGTGCGCCAGTTTTTGTCAACAGACAGGACTGTTATTTACCGCTTTAACCCTGATTGGAGTGGATTTGTCGCCGTTGAGTCGGTAGCAGCCGATACGATGCCGATTTTGGGAATTGATATTAATGACCAATGTTTTCGAGAACACTACGTCTCTGTTTACCAGGAAGGACACCTGCGCGCGATCGACAATATTTATACGGCAGGCCTTTCAGATTGCCACGTTAATTTACTGAGCCAGTTTGAAATTAAAGCTAACCTCGTGGTTCCCATTTTGCAAGGTGAAAAACTATGGGGGCTACTCATTGCTCATCACTGCCGCAGTCACAGGCATTGGAACTCTTCTGAGATAGAATCTCTCAAGCAAATTTCCGTGCAGCTAGCAATTGCCCTCCAGCAATCCACCCTTTTTGAACAAGCCAAAACAGAAATTGCCGAACGAAAATTAGCAGAAACAGCATTACAAAAAGCTGTCGTAGCTGCTGATACAGCTAACCGGGCCAAGAGCGAATTCCTTTCTTCTATGAGCCATGAATTGCGGACTCCTCTGAATGCAATTCTCGGATTTAGTCAGGTGATGGTGCGCGATTCATCTCTCAACAATCAACACCAGCAGCACCTAGAAATTATTAATCGCGCTGGCGAACACTTGCTTTCGCTAATTAATGACATTTTGGAAATGTCCAAAATAGAAGCTGGCAGAACTCAGCTTAATGAAAGCAGTTTTAATTTAATGCGGTTGCTAAAAACCTTAGAAGAAATGTTTCGATTAAAAGCTAAATCTAAGAAATTGCAGCTAAATTTGGAAGTGGGTGACGGCGTACCACACTTTGTTAGTGGAGACGAAGGTAAATTGCGGCAAATTTTGATTAATCTTGTAGGAAATGCGATCAAGTTTACAGAGAGGGGTAGCGTTACTTTGCGAGTGAAAAAGAAGGTAGAAGAAAGTTTGGGGGCTGAAACCGCAGAGTTGTCCGACACACAAACAAAACTTGTCGGCGCGGGTTCTGAACCTTCCGAAAGCTTAGCGGTTGAAACCGCAGCTATACAAAGAAAACCCGGATGGTGCAGTGGTTTTAATCAGTCCGAAAGCTTGGCGGACTGTGATTGTGTAGACGCGAATGACCTTCGCCCGGAATTGTTACGCCTTCAGTTTGAAATTGAAGATACTGGCCTTGGCATTGCCCCTGAAGAGATGAATAAGTTATTTGAACCCTTTGAGCAAACAAAAACCGGTCAAAAATCTCAACATGGCACTGGATTAGGTTTACCAATTAGCCGCAAGTTTGTACAAATGATGGGAGGAGATATTACTGTCAGGAGTACACCTGAGTTGGGAAGTAAGTTTGCATTTGATATTCAAATCAACCTTGCCACTCCCAGCGAGATTAAAATCCTTAAACCGCACAAAACAGTCATTAGTTTAGCACCGAATCAACCAGAATACCGGATTTTGGTGGTTGACGATCGCGCCGATAACTGCCTAGTCATAGAGAGATTATTGTCACCACTAGGCATCCTCGTGCGAGAAGCTAGAGATGGTCAAGAAGCTATTGCTGTATGGGAGGATTGGCAACCGCACCTGATCTGGATGGATATGCAGATGCCTGTCATGGATGGCTATGAAGCCACAAAAAAAATTAAAGCTCATCCTCTCGGAAAACAAACTGTAATAGTTGCTCTTACTGCTAGCGTTTTTGAAGAGGAACGACAAACTATTTTAGGAGCAGGCTGCGATGATTTCATGCGTAAACCCTTCGAGGCAAATATATTATTTGCGAAGATGGAAGAACTTTTAGGAGTGCGCTACATTTACGAGGAATCTGTGGATGCACAACTAGAAAAGGAAAGCGAAATGAGCGGAGTGACTAGCAATCAATCTGTCGAGTCACAACTCGGTCAAATGCCTCATGAGTGGGTCGAGAAGATATCTCATGCTGCTCATGAATGTTGCGACGATAAAATTCTTAAGTTGATTGAGGAATTGCCTAGAGAATTTGCTGGAGCCGCACAAGTTTTAACTACTTTAGTGGAGGATTTCCTGTTTGACGATATTATAGAGCTAGCGCAATCAGCACTTACGATGATTAGAGTACCAGTTTCCAACTAATCTCTACTTAGGAGCATCTCCTATTTAAAAAAGACTTAACCTTAGCCCCCCCAACCACTCCCTGCCCTCTCTCTGTAGGAGAGAAAATCAAAATTTATACTGTTTCGTTTGGATGGAGAGCGAATTATTAAGTGTTAATATCTTTGAGTTTAAAAAACAACCGTGAGCCCTCGCATGGACAGCAATCAATCTCCTACCATTCAAGCCAATATTTTAGTAGTAGATGATAAGCCCGATAACGTCCGGCTTTTATCTACAATCTTGACCGAACAAGGGTATCAGGTTCGTAAAGCGCTGAACGGGCCAAGGGCGATCGCGACAGTGCTGGAGTTTCCGCCGACTCTAATTTTGCTGGACGTGATGATGCCAGACATGAATGGATATGAGGTATGTGCAAAGTTGAAAGCTTCACCAAAAACCAGTTCCATTCCGGTGATTTTCTTAAGCGCCTTAGATGACGTTTTAGATAAGGTGAAAGCTTTTGAGGTGGGAGCAGTTGACTATATTACTAAACCTTTTCAAGGTAAAGAAGTATTGGCACGAGTGGCAAATCAGTTAACAATTCAAAATCAACAACAGTTACTTCAAGAGCAAACGAAGCAATTCCAACAACTTGTCGAACGTTTGCAAAACGAAATTAAAGAGCGGCAGGGGGTGGAGCTAGCTTTACGGCTTGCTCAAACAAAGTCGGATAATTTATTGCTGAATATTTTACCCGCAGCGATTGTTGAAAATTTGAAAAAGGGCGAGGGTTCTCCTGCCCAGAGGTTTGATTCAGCAACCGTTCTTTTTGCCGATATTGTCGATTTTACGTCTATTGCTGCTAGAATGTTACCTCTAGAATTGGTAAATGTATTGAACCAGATTTTTTCCAGGTTTGACCAACTAACTGAAAAACACGGTTTGGAAAAAATTAAAACAATTGGAGATGCTTATATGGTAGCGGGGGGGTTGCCTGTGCCGAGGGCAGATCATGTAGAAGCGATCGCGAATATGGCTTTGGATATGCAAAAAGCGATCGCTGATTTTCAAACTGACAGAGGCGAACCATTTCAAATTCGGATTGGCATTCATACAGGGCCCGTAGTTGCTGGCGTAATTGGCACTAAAAAATTTATCTATGACTTGTGGGGAGATACTGTTAATGTTGCTTCTCGGATGGAATGTCAAGGACTACCGGGATATATTCAAGTTACTACGGCTATTTACGAACTGTTAAAAGAGCAGTATTTATTTGAGGAAAGAGGTGCGATCGCGATTAAAGGAAAAGGAGAGATGAACGCCTATTGGCTAACAGGTAAAAAAGATAATTCAGCGGTAGAAACCGATGTTTGTCAAACGAATTCCACTCCTAGCGAACTAATAGATTACCCAAATATTCCACTTCTTTAAGAAGTCGGGCATCTAACCTAGGAGCTACGGATGAACGTCGAGCTAATCCTTAAAAAATGAAAATAATTTGCAGTTTCCAATTTGTATCTTCCCGGACGATTTCAAGGCGATCGATAAATTCTCGAAAGTAAAACCTGCGTTCTGATTCTGATAAATCGAGCCAAAATTGGGGAAAGGAAACTGTTTGGGCAGTTTCTCGTAAATTTACTGGGGGTAGTTGCGCTAATTTGCTTTGCAGTTCGGCAATTTCGGTGCGGACTTTGTAGGCTCTAAACTCTGCCGTTTCCGTGTCTAAAATGCCGCTGTCAATCAGGGCGGGAAGTTGCTCTATGATTTCTTGTTTTGATGCGATCGCCCTGACAATTCCTGCTTTAATTCCATTCATATTCGGCATTTGCAACCCAGCAACAGCATCGGGTAAATCCCGACAAATACCGGCGATGGTTAATTGCAATACTTCATCGTAGGAAAGGCCGCTACATTTAGGCTGTTTTGGACAGTTAATCGGTCGCAAATAAAGGTATTCTTTTTCTTTGCGGTAGGAGGTGACTTTGGCAACTGTCATGGGCGATTTGCATTCTGCACAAATTGCTAAACCTGCGAGGGAACGTGGGGCGCTAGCGCTGCGAGGAGAAAGGCAGCGGTTGCGGCGCAGTAACCTGTCTATTTGGGCGGCTTCTTCTCTGGAAATAATCGGGACGTGGGTGTTAGAAATTACTTGGCCGTTTTGATATTCCAAATCGCCTCGGTAGGCGGGATTTGTCAGCCAGCGGCGGCCGGTACTTACAGAAATTTTTTTGTTGTATTTCTTGGCTAAATACCGCACGGAACCTCGCAAGGAACCGTAAATTAAAAAGTGTTCAAAAAAGTCTTTGACGGTGGGGGCGGTGGTTTTATCGATCGTATAACAATCTTTGCCGCGCCGGTAGCCGTAGGGAGCCTTACCCGGTGGAATGCGGGATTTGATGCGGTTGCGCGCGTGTCCTTTGCGAATACTCCGGCTGTGTTGGCTGCGCTGGATTTCTGCGAGTATTTGCAGCAAGTTTTTTCGGTTTCGCGGTTCTGTTTCTGCTTGTACGATGATTTCGACGCCGAGGTTTTCGAGTTGCCAGAGGTGCGAACACACTTGCTGTACGGTGTCGCCGAGTTCTTCAAAGCGCTGAATTAATAAGTATTTGACTGGTTCTGTTTGGCAGTCTTTGAGGAGTTGCTGAAGTTGTTGCCGCCCTCCTAAGTCTTGATAGGTGCGATCGACTTCTTGACCCCAAATTTCCGGTGCGGGTGCTGCTTCCAGTAGCGGTTCGGTGTAAGAATAAGCGATGATTTTCATCTGTTACTCGCTGAGTTCGATGATGTTGCCGTCGGGATCTTGGGTAAATAATGCCGATCGACCTGACGCGCTCATTTGGAACGGGCAATTGTGAGCGATTAACTGCTGTTTGGCTGCCTCTAAGTTAGCAACAGAAAATGCTAGATGTCGGTTGCGTCCCCATTTGGCATGGTCTACGGCATCTGGGATAATTGTTGCACCTAAAATTAAGTGGAGCTGGAAGTCGCCGATTTGATACCAGATTCCGGGAAATTTTAAGTCTCGATCGATTTTTTGCAGTCTTAGTACGGTGCTGTAAAAGTGTTGGGATTTTTCCAGGTTGGAGATGAGTAGGGCGCTGTGCAGGGATTGAGTAATTTTCATTTTTGTTTGGTATTTTTTTTTATTTTAACCGCTGATGCAGGCTGATGAACGCAGATTGGTTGATGTTTGTTCAGTTTTGCATATGATAACATTGTCACTTGCTCTTAACCTATCCAAAAAGGTAAATAGGTCATCGGAAAAAACCTGAATAGAAAATCGGAAATTGTAGGGGTGCGTTTACTTAGAATCTATGGCAGCAGCGAGTTTACTACTGCCAAAGCCGCAGTCTCCCCATGTTATATTTATTTGTACCTACTTACTTATAAATCATGAATAGCAAACAAGTATTTTTGACTGGCGGAATGGGGGGATTGTGACTGTCGCTTCGCGTGGGGGCGAACAGCCGATTGGACAATGGGTGGCTTACTGTGCTGCTAAAGCTGGAATGGTGGCGCTCACAAAGGCGATCGCAGATGAAACAAAAGGTACTAATATCACTGCTAATACTGTCCTCCCCCGTGTGATTGATACTCCGACAAATCCATCGTTAATGGGTTCGGAAAAGGCTCACTAATGGGTGAAACCTGAATCTCTAGCTCAAGTAATTTACTTTTTTGGTTCGGAAGCTGCCGACGATGTTCGCGGCGTCGTTATTCCGATTTAGGGCAGCATTTTAAAAGTTAATCAACCTACTGTAAACTGCCCGCTGGGAGTGTTTTTAACAATGGTTTCAGAAAAAAGTGCGATCGTCTCCAGATCGGGCAAATTCCGT
Source organism: Microcoleus sp. B3-D2 (assembly GCF_036705345.1). Taxonomy (NCBI): domain Bacteria; kingdom Bacillati; phylum Cyanobacteriota; class Cyanophyceae; order Oscillatoriales; family Microcoleaceae; genus Microcoleus; species Microcoleus sp. B3-D2. The sequence goes on along the minus strand of NZ_JAUBUG010000043.1, from coordinate 37,888 downwards.
CTCCGCAATGTCTTGGTAGTTCCCTTTGTACTCCAAATTTTGGCTGCTGTTGGCTGCGTTGGCTATCTCTCTTACAGAAACGGAGAGCAGATAGTCAACGATATTGTTAATCAGTTGCGGCAGGAAGTGAGTGGGAGAGTTTACGAACGTGTCCAAACCTATCTGGAAGATCCGCCACTCGTGAATCAGATCAATTACGATGCTTTACGTCTGGGGGTGTTGAACTTTGACGATTTAGAGCAAGCTCGACCCTATTTTTGGAAACAAGTTCTGCAATTTAATTCGATCGGTTACGCGGGAATTGCCAACGAAAAAGGTCAGTACCTGCGTGTGGGTTGGGTAAATCGGCTGGTTGGACTTGAACAACCTCAGCTTGCCCAGCAACTAATTCCCGGGAGTGGCGACTTGATATTTTACAACCTTGACGCTGATGGAAACCCCACAAAAATTGACAAAACCACGCCCAATTACGACGTTCGCACGCGCCCTTTTTACAGAGTTGTTGTTGAGAAGAAACAGGCAGCTTGGAGTGAAGTTTATATTAATTTTGGTTACGGTACGCTGCAAATTAATGCGAGTCTACCCTATTACGATGCCAAAGGCCAACTAATTGGCCTGCTGACTTGCCAGATGGGACTCGATCAAATTCGCCACTTCCTGCAAACCTTAAGGGTGGGTAATTCCGGTCAAGTATTTATCATTGAACCCCAGGGTGAATTAATAGCCACCTCGGTTAAAGAACAGCCTCTTTCGGTGGGAACAGGCAAAGATACAAAGCGGATCAAAGCACAGGAAAGCAGCAACCCGCTGATGCGTCAAAGTGTGTTTGAGCTGCTCGATCGCTTCAAGCGTTTGGAAGACATCCATCAAACTGTTCAACTTGACTTTAAGTTGAACGGTGAGCGGCAATTTATCCAAGTTTCTCCGCTAACTGACAAGTACGGTCTCAATTGGCTGATTGTAGTAGTAGTTCCTGAAGCGGACTTTATGGCGCAAATTTATGCTAACAGTCGCCACACCATTTTGCTGTGTATTGTGGCTCTAGTTGTCTCTGTTGGATTGGGTATTTTCACCGCTAGCTGGATTACTCGCCCCCTGAATCAAATTGCTCAAGCTTCACAATATCTAGCAGGTGGTGCTCTCAACCAGAACGTTGATTCCAGTCGGATTTGGGAAATTGAAACCTTAACAAATTCCTTTAACAGCATGGCGAGACAACAGCAAGAATCCTTTGAAACGCTAGAAGATAAAGTCAAAGAACGTACCTCTGAACTCGCTACAGCCACTAAACAAATTGCTGCTCTCAACCAGCGCCTGAAAGCGGAAAACCTCCGCATGAGCTCCGAGCTCGATATGCTCAAACAAATGCAGCAGTTGATTCTGCCAAAACCTGCTGAACTTGCAGCCATTGAAGATTTAGATATTGCCGGATTTATGGAGCCAGCCTCGGAAGTAGGCGGTGATTACTACGACGTACTTTGTACGAACGGGGTTGTCACGATTTGCATTGGTGATGTCACCGGACACGGATTAGAAAGCGGCATTTTGATGGTGATGACTCAAGCTGCTGTCCGCACTCTTCAGGAAATGCAAGAATCCAACCCTGTGCGTTTTTTAGATACCCTCAACCGCACTATTTATAAAAATGTCCAGCGCATGAACTCCGACAAAAATATGACACTAGCTTTGCTCAACTATGCAGATTGCACAATTAGTATCAGCGGTCAACATGAGGAAACTATTGTGGTCAGGAAAGGTGGTCAAATCCAGCGGATAGACACCATAAATTTAGGATTTCCGCTCGGGTTAGATGAGAATATTTCCGATTGGATCAGCCATGTTTTAGTAGACTTAGAACCTGGGGACGGGGTGGTGCTTTATACGGACGGCATCCCCGAAGCTAGAAACATACATAAAAAATTCTACGGTATGGAAAGACTCTGTGAAGTGGTTTCTCAAAACTGGCATTTAAGCGCAGAACAAATTAAGGAAGCCGCCATCGATGATTGGCGACAATTTATTGGAAAACAAAAAGTATTTGATGACATTACCTTGCTTGTGGTCAAGAAAAGAGATTGAGTTTTGCCTGTTTTAATCCTTGCTTTATTCACCGAATGTTGCTTTGATAAAAACCGATATTTAGTATTATCAACGCCTGTATTTTTTCTAAAAATATATATGAATAAAATTTTAGAAAAGGCTGGATCTACCGCCTTAGTGATTAAAGCTCTATTCTGCTCTATAAATAAATGACAAACAGCATCTTTCGACTACTGTCAATCTTCTTAACTATCGCAGTAATAACTCTGTTTCCCGGAGTTGCTAATGCAGCAGGTCAGATTTCCCTTCACAATTCTACTAGCCAGCCAATTACCTGTTATGCTGCTGGCGAGCTTCGCCACACGGTTAACCAAAATACACAGACGATCGCCCTATCACAAGGCGAAACTCTTGCACTCAACCCACAGGATTTCTCGACGCAAAAGATCGATCGCGTGGAGTGTGCGGGATACAATGCGGACAATCTGAACGTCACCGCAAATAGTCGCGATCGCTATTTATCTTTCACCGATCAAGTCCAGCAGACTTTATCGGTATTGTTGTACCCCTATTTACCGACAACGCCAGAAGCAAATTTTCAGCCGATGGTACAGCGGATTGTTAATGAGTTTCAACAGAAAAATCCCCAGATTTGGCTCAATGCAGTAATGACTCAAGATTTAGAATATGACACCTATACCTACAGCAATTTACCGAATCTTCTGGGTAAAAATGGATTTGATTTAGTTTAAATTGATACCTTAATGTTAGGTGATGCAGTCGATAATCATTTGATTCTTCCAGCTTTTCCAGCACTATCAAATTCAAAGTTTTGGCAAGTAGGTCTAGAAGCATCAACTTACAAAAATCTACTCTACGGTTTTCCGACTTGGCTGTGTTCGTATTTTTTATTCGGGCGAGATACGGATATTTGGAAAGTTAAATACGTGCCGGGATTAATTATTTATCTCACAAACCACCCGTAAAACCGCGATTAATTGCCAATTTTAACAGTGACTGGAATGCGATCGGCTTTTATTTGGATGGCTATACAGACTTGTTTGGGTTTGAGCAAGTGACAGAAGCTTTGGAAAAACCGCTACTATAATCAAGATCCCAACGCGGGATACCAGGACTTTTTAGCAGGAGCCAGCAGCTTTATTGGCTTTTCGGAAAATTCTTTTTATATCCGCTTGTCCGATACCCAAAAGCTACCTCTTTTTGCAACACCAGCTCCCTAGGGTCAGGAGCTTAAACCATTGGTTTTTGCTGATACTTTAGCTGTAAATTATTCTCGATGTAACAATCAAGATTCTCAGGCTAATGCTGTCAAGTTTATCGACTACATGAGCAGCGTTGATACCAAACTCTGGATTGCTTTTAGCGAAGATTTAGATAGCGGTACGCCACCCCAGCGAGCGCTACCAGCCATCAAAGCTTTCTACGCCAGCCATGAGTCCAGCAAGACCAACTATACCCGCAATTCCCAGCAGTAATCAAGAACCCAAACGCAAATTTCCCTAACTCTATTTCAGACAATAAAAAAATAGCGATGTACCAAGAAATTTGTCCGGAATTCAACCAACAGGAACCTGAATATCCCAAATGTGACTTTACCAGGCGATCGATCCTACGAAGCAAGCGCTTCAAAGGTTTTTAACACAATTGATGTGATTCGCGATCGGTTAGGGCTCGATCATTGTTTTTTGGTCAAATCTTCCCTAAACCTTGCCGGCTGTAGTAAACTAATCACTAAGGACCGCAAACTTTTTTATATTCCTTAAACTAAAAGCTTACTAGGATTTAGCAACCTGAGCGGTGGTAAGTACGTTCTGAATCGCTGAAACCATTGCCCCCAATTGCATCGCTCCATCGATTTTTGCATTCTTCCTTTAATATCTACTATAGTAACTATGACCCTGATATCAATTCCGGGCTACCGGGCGATCGAACAACTCTACTCAGGCTCTAGAACCTTGGTTTACCGAGGTTTTTCTGAATCAGACAATCAACCAGTCGTCATCAAACTGCTCAAATCAGAGTATCCCACTTTCAGCGAACTGGTGCAGTTTCGCAATCAGTACACCATTGCCAAAAATATTGAAAATTCCGGTATTGTCAAACACTTAAGTCTGGAAGTATACCGTAACGGTTTTGCCTTAGTGATGGAGGATTTTGGCGGAATTTCTCTAGCAGAATACATAACCAATGATGCTTGGAACCTCAAGGAGAAAATTACCAATAGCCTAGAAAAATTTTTACAAATTGCCCTGAAAATTTGCTCTTGTTTAGAATCAATATATAACAACAAAGTTATTCACAAAGATATCAAACCCCAGAACATTATAATTAACCCTAAAACTCAAGAAGTTAAAATAATAGACTTTAGTATTTCCTCGCTTTTGCCTCGAGAAAATCCAGAAATTAAAAATCCCAACATCTTAGAAGGGACATTAGCTTATATGTCTCCCGAACAAACTGGAAGAATGAATCGTGGGATTGACTACCGCACCGATTTTTACTCGCTTGGAGTAACTTTTTACGAACTGTTGACAGGACAATTGCCATTCCAATCTAACGAGCCGATGGAATTGGTTCACTCTCACATTGCTCGCCAGCCAATTCACCCCATCGCCCTCAATCCTGCCATCCCCCAAGTATTGAATGACATAGTGCTCAAACTGATGGCGAAAACAGCCGAAGCACGCTATCAAACAGTTAGTGGCATCAAACACGATTTAGAAAAATGCTTAAAAGAATACTCAGAGCGTGGCACTATTCAACTGTTTGAATTAGGAAGCAGAGACATTCCCGAACGCTTTGTCATTCCCGAAAAACTTTACGGCAGAGAAACCGAAGTTTCGGCCCTATTAGCAGCCTTCCACCGCGTCGCCTGTCCCCAAGAAAATTCCGCCACCGCCGATTTCGAGGTTTCCCCTAGTAGCAGCCCAGAGCCTCAGAAATTCCCCCCTAGAGCTACTACCGAAATCATGTTGGTAGCAGGCTTTTCCGGGATTGGCAAAACCGCTGTGGTGAACGAAGTTCACAAGCCAATCGTCCAGCAGCGGGGATACTTTATCAAAGGGAAATTCGATCAATTCAGGCGCGATATTCCATTCTCAGCATGGGTACAAGCTTTGCAAAGTTTCCTGCAGCAATTACTGACAGAAAGTGTTACTCAAGTTCAGCAGTGGCAAGCCCAAATCTTGTCCGCTTTAGGCGATAAGGCTCAGGTAATTATTGATGTTATCCCAGAATTAGAACTGCTGATTGGCAAGCAACCTGCTGTCCAGGAATTAGAACCCAATCCTGCACAAAATTGTTTCAATCTGTTATTTCAAAAGTTCATTCGTGTCTTTGCTACCAAAAATCACCCCTTAGTGATCTTCTTAGATGATTTGCAATGGGCAGATTCAGCATCTCTGAAACTAATGCAATTGTTGCTCGGCGAATCAGAAGGTCAACATTTGCTGCTAATTGGCGCTTATCGAGATAATGAAGTTTCGAGCGTTCATCCATTAATGCTGACTTTATCAGAGATTCGCAATCTACCAAATCGCAGTATCGATCGCCCAGCCCCTATAATTAATCAAATTACTCTCGCGCCACTTTCAAAAATTGACTTAAATCGTCTAGTTGCTGATGCTTTAAGTTGTCCGCCCTATCGCTCGATTTCTTTAACAGAATTAATTTTTCAAAAAACAAAAGGCAATCCTTTTTTTAGCAATCAATTTCTCAGAAAGCTGCATGAAGATAAGTTAATCTATTTCGATTTTACCCCGTTGGATGGGGGAGAAAGGGGGGGTTGGCAGTGCGATATTACTAAAATTAGAGAATTGGCAGTCAGCGATGATGTCGTCGAATTTATGGCTAATCAATTGCAAAAATTGCCGCTAAATACTCAAAACATTTTAAAAATAGCTGCTTGTATTGGCAGTCAATTTGATTTAGAAACCTTAGCTGTTGTTTGTGAAAAATCTCCAATAGACACTGCGGCTGATTTATGGAAAGCATTGCAAGAAGGTCTAATTTTACCGCAAAGTGAAGTTTACAAATTTTTTGCAGGTGATGGGGAGTCTGCACCATTAGCTGTTGCCGATTGTCAATTGCCCAGTTACAAATTTTTGCACGATCGCGTTCAACAAGCTTCTTATTCTTTGATTCCCGATGAGGCAAAACAGTCAACTCACCTAAAAATTGGCAGATTGTTGTTGAGTAATACCCCAGATGATGAAAAAGAAGAGCGGATATTTGATATTGTCAACCACTTGAATATTGGAGTGGAATTAATTGTCGATCGCACCGAAAGAAATCAACTAGCTTCCTTGAACTTAATTGCGGGATGTAAAGCTAAAAATTCTACAGCTTATGCTGCTGCTGTGGATTATTTAAGTATCGGCAGAAAACTGCTAGCAGATGATAGCTGGACAAATTTATACGACTTGACGATCGATCTTTATGTAGAAGCGGTTGAAGCCGAATATTTGAATACCAATTTCGATTTGTCGCACCAACTGGCGGAAATAGTTCTATGTCGAGCGCACAATCTCCTCGATCAATTCAGAGTTTACGAAGCGCAAATTCAGTCTTATATTGCTCAAAATCAGATGAAATCGGCAGTAGATACTGGATTGCAAGTTTTGGGAATGCTGGGTGTTTCTTTGGAAACAGAACTTCCCGCTAAAGTAGAGATATCTGCCTTAGCTAATTTGCCTCAAATTAATAATCCTTATAAAATTGCTGCTTTGAGGATTTTATGTGCGATCGCTTCTGCCGCTTATCTAGCTAGTCCAGAACTTTACCCAGCCGTTGTGTTTACAATGGCACATATTTGTAGCAAATATGGGAACTCTGCACCGGCTAGTTATGCCTATGCTTGTTGCAGTTTAATCTGTGAAGTAATCGGAGAAATTGAATTAGGCTATCAATACGGCAAACTATCTTTGCAGGTATTAGATAAATTCCCATCCCAAGAATTTCACTCGAAAGTTCTGATGGTGTACAATGCTTGCGTGAGACATTGGAAAGAACCCAGTCGATCGAGCATAGCGTCTTTGGTATCAGCAGTCCAAAGCGGTTTAGAAACTGGCGATATCGAGTATGCTTGCTATTCGGCTATGTATCTTTGCATCTACAGCTTTTTTAGCGGGGAAAACTTAAGAGCGGTAGATACAAAATACGAGCAGTATCTCGAACTAATGCTGAATTTCCAACAAGAATATCAGACTTATTATACTAAAATATGGCGACAACTTACATTAAACTTACAAGGATTAGCTGAGGACAAGTGTCGGTTAGTTGGCGAGAGTTTTAATGAAGATGAAATGTTACCAGTGTTGCTGGCAGCAAATAATGTCTCTTCCCTCTTTGGGGTTTATTTTGCTAAATTGGTTGTGAATTATTTGTTTGGCAATCGCGATCGGGCTGTGGAAAATGCCCAGCTAGCAGAGCAATATGTCGCGGGTGTCGGCTCGTTGATGATGGTTCCCCAGTACAATTTTTACCATTCCCTCGCCCTGGTGGCACTGTATCCCCATGCTGATTCGAGCGCTCAAGAACAATACTTGAACCAAGTTGCAGCCAATCAGGAAAAAATGCAAACTTGGGCATTCCATGCACCCATGAATTATCAGCACAAGTATGACTTAGTAGCGGCAGAAATAGCACGAGTATTGGGACACAGGCTCGAAGCAATGGATTTGTACGATCGCGCCATTGCTACGGCAAAAGAAAACCAATACCTCCAAGAAGAAGCACTAGCAGGTGAATTGGCAGCTAAATTCTACCTTGAATTAGGCAAATATAAAATTGCCCGCGTCTATCTAACGGACGCTTACTACGCTTATGCTCGCTGGGGAGCTCCAGCAAAAATTCATGATTTAGAACAAAAATATCCCCAATTACTCTACCAGGTTCTCGAACAGAAAACAAGTTTGTATGCGGCAGATACAATCGATCAAACTCTAGTCGAACCCCTCACCTCTACTGGCAATAATATTGGCAGTATGCTGGATTTGGCAACAGTTATTAAAGCTTCTCAAGCCATATCTGGAGAAATAAACGTCGAGGAATTGCTATCAACTTTGATCGGAATTTTGACCCAAAATGCGGGAGCCTCAAAAGGCTCTCTCATCTTAGAAAGAGCTGGCCAATTATCGATTGTTGCTAAATGCTTAGACGAGCGCTGCTATTTACCCAATATTCCCCTTTCTCAAAGTCAAAATCTTCCCATCACTGCCATTAACTACGTCTGGCGTACCAGAGAAACCTTGGTAATTAATGATATTGCTACTGAAAACATCTTTGCGGCTGACCCCTACATTATTCAGCACCAACCTAAATCTGTATTGTGTACTCCCATAGTTAACCAAGGTAAAGCGATCGGCATTTTGTACTTAGAAAATAGTCTCGCCCCAGGTGCATTTACTCCTGACAGGTTGGAAGTCTTAAAAATTCTCTCTTCCCAAGCAGCAATTTCGCTGGAGAATGCTCTGCTATATCAAACTCTAGAAGATAAAGTTGAAGAACGTACAGCCCAACTAGCCCAAGCGAATCAGGCAATTTCTGCCCTCAACCAACGCCTCAAAAACGAAAATCTGCGGATGAGTGCCGAACTCGATATCCTCAAACAAATGCAGCAGTTAATTCTGCCCAAACCTGCGGAATTAGCTGCAATTGCAGAGTTAGATATCGCTGGCTTTATGGAACCTGCAGATGAAGTTGGTGGCGATTACTACGACGTACTTTGTACTGACGGGGTGGTTACGCTCTGCATTGGTGATGTCACCGGACACGGACTAGAAAGCGGAATTTTGATGGTAATGACTCAAGCTGCTGTTCGCGCTTTGAAAGAAGTTCAAGAAATAGAGCCCGTTCGCTTTTTAGATACCCTCAACCGCACTATTTATAAAAATATCCAGCGGATGAACTCGGACAAAAATATGACCCTAGCTTTGCTCAACTACGCCGATAGCACAATTAGTATCAGCGGTCAACACGAGGAAACTATTGTGGTCAGGAAAGGCGGTCAAATCCAGCGGATAGACACAATAAATTTGGGATTTCCGATCGGCTTAGATGAGGATATTTCCGGTTGGATTAGCCATGTTTTAGTAGACTTAGAACCGGGGGACGGGGTGGTGCTTTATACTGACGGCATCCCCGAAGCTAGGAATATGCACAAAAAATTCTACGGTATTGAAAGACTCTGTGAAGTGGTTTCTCAAAACTGGCATTTGAGCGCAGAACAAATCAAGGAAGCCACCATCGATGATTTGCGAAAATTTATTGGCCAACAAAAGGTTTTTGATGACATTACTTTGCTAGTATTGAAGCAACAGGGAAATATTGTGCATAATTTATGATTGACGGTAGTCAACCCGGTGTCTACAAGAGGTCTTGGATTTAGTGCTCAAGCATCGAAGCAGAAACAGGATTTCGAGTTCCGCGCCTGTAAGTTATAATAATTTATAGCGAGGAAGTCAAACAATTTTGCGCTTCCAGATTCGGAAGTATAAATTATGAAACCACAAATAAATTTAGCACCATCTAAATCTCCCGAAGAACTCCATATCCAGCTACAGGAGTTGAGCCAAAAACTTGAGGAAGTCGAGGATGAAAAAAATAGCTATGAAACCTTAGTAGAAATTATTACACAACACTCCACCGATCTGGAAAACCAGATCCGTCATAAAAACCGAGAGATGCAGACTTACATCGAGCAGGTAAAAAAGGTTATAGATGCAGCTATTGCTGTAAAAAACAATAGCTTTCAACCCCAGATATTGTCAGATGTGGCAGCGCGCAGTGATGCACTGGGAGAACTGGCACAGGTATTTTCCCATATGGTGCAAACGGTGAAAGCGCGGGAACAAGAATTAGAGAAACTTTTGCAGGCTTACGGACGTTTCGTTCCGGATGAATTTCTCCAATTTCTCGGGAAGCAGAGCATGGTTGATTTCCAGCTTGGAGATCACGTGAGCAAAGAGATGGCAATTATGTTTTCCGATATGCGTTCGTTCACCACGATGGCGGAGCAAATGACTCCTCAAGAAAACTTTGACTTCATCAATAACTATTTACAGCAAATTAGTCCCGAAATCCGTAAGCACAACGGTTTTATTGTCAAGTATATTGGAGATGGAGTCATGGCTGTTTTTCCTGATGGCGTGGATGATGCTATTCAGGCAGGAATTGTGAAATTGGAGCAGTTGCAGAAATACAATCACAGCCGTAAAATAAATGGGGATATACCGCTGAAGATTGGCATTGGTATCCATGTGGGTGATACGATGGTTGGGATTATTGGAGACGCGAATCGGATGCAAGCAGATGCGCTCTCCGATCATGTCAATCTCACTGCTCGTCTGGAAGGTTTGACTAAGTATTATGGCGTATCTTTATTAATTTCTGGAGATGTGGTACAACGTTTGAGTCAACCCGAAAAGTATCATATCCGTTTTTTGGATCGGGCTATTGTCAAAGGTAGACAAGAAGCCATTACAGTTTGTGAGGTGTTAGATGTTGAAGTAGAACCAGTGCGATCGCTCAAAATTCACACTTTGCCTATATTTGAGGAGGGACTCCAAGAATATTGTCAGGGAAATTTTGCTAAGGCCAGAGTTTGTTTTGAACAAATAGTCGCCCTAAATCCAGATGACAAGCCCAGTCAACTTTACTTAAAACGCATCCAATCGCTGTTAGAAAATAGTATTCCTGCTAACTGGGATGGCGTGTGGAAATTCACCCAGAAGTGACATTAATACATCTATTGGAGGGAGAGAAATCATGACATCTGGAAGCTTAAAAACAATGACACAAATATTTGGAGAATTCATTGAAGAATTTCCTCCTGAACACGACTGCCTAGAACTTACATTTACCCCCAGTTCTCGCCCCATCAAACAGCGCTGGCGCAATAACAGGCTTTCAGCTCATTTTGTAGCCGATTATTTGTCTAGCTTTCTACCGGTGGATGAGGAGGATGCTAGCAGCGAGAAACGGATAAAAGAAAGCAAGGGAGCTGTGAGCTACGTAGCCAACGAACTGTTAGAAAATGCGATAAAATTTAACAACGATGATGCTAATTACAAGGTCAGATTTGGTATACATTTTATTGGTGAAATAGAGGTAACGGCGGTAATTTTTGCCAGTAATAGTGTGAATCCACAAGGGGCAAGTAAGTTGAAGGAGTTTATTCAAGAAATTATGGATTCCGATCCAAATGAACTTTATTTGCAGCAGCTTGAAAAGAATGCGGAATCGGAAAGTGACGACACATCGGGATTGGGATTGCTGACGATGATTAATGACTATTCAGCTAAGATAGGTTGGAAATTCGATCGCAGACCAGATAGTGATACCATCATTGTTACGACTGTGGTTCAAATTAGGGTCTAGTTTCTAGCATTTCAATATTTACTCTCTTGTGCGATTGCAATATTTTAGTCAGGACACAAAATCACAATGGGCATTCAAGAAATTAAAGGTGAAGATTACAGCATTCAGTACGATGCAGAATCAGTCACAGTCACTTTCCAAGGCGAACTCAGCCTGAGCGGTCCTGCAGAGTATGCACCAATAGCCGAATTGTTAGATGAGGTCGCCAAGGGCGAACCTCCTACTATTACCTTGAACCTAAAACAATTGGAATTTGTTAACAGTTCTGGTATCAGTATGCTGTCTAAATTTGTCATTAGCGTCCGGAAAAAGAAAACAATTCAACTTTTGGTATTGGGTTCAAATGATATTCCTTGGCAACAGAAATCTCTCAGAAATTTAGAAAAGCTGTTGCCAACTTTGAAGCTAGAACTAGGCTAGGATATGTGTAAATTTTAAGTACAGTTAACATAGGCGGGACGCCCGTGCCACACACAGTTAACACAGGCGGGACGCCCGTGCCACACACAGTTAACACAGGCGGGACGCCCGTGCCACACTTAACATAGATAAATTTGGATGGTTAGTAAATTGCTTAAGTTTGCTGGATCGGCAGTTCAAGGATAAACTCGGTTCCCTTGCAAGGTTCCGACTCGCACCGAAGCGATCCTCGGTGATTTTCTACTAAGATTTTGTAGACAATAGACAATCCTAAACCGGTACCTTTACCAACTTCCTTGGTGGTGAAAAACTGCTCGAACATTCGCTCTTTTATCTGTGGTGTCATTCCGGTTCCGGTGTCAGCAATCCGCACTCTCACGCGATCTGGCCCAGCTAATTCTGTGGTGATCAAAATTTTTAGCGCAGCATAGGGCTGATTTTGTGAGGCCTCGTCCAAAGCATCGATCGCGTTAGTAATTAGATTCATAAATACTTGATTGAGCTGTCCCGAATAACACTCTACAGGAGGCAATTTCCCATAATTTTTAACTACTTGAATGTCGCGACGGTCTATTTGAGAATTGAGACGGTTTCGCAAAATTAACACGGTGCTGTCAATGCTGTCGTGCAAATCGCACATGGTCATGTTACTGTTATCGGTTCGCGAAAAGTTGCCCATAGATTTGACAATTTCGCGAATGCGATTGGAACCCATTTGCATGGAAGAGATAACTTTAGGCAAGTCTTCAACTAGAAAATCAAGATCTATCTCTTCGATTTTAGCTGTAATTTCGGGACAGGGATTGGGATAGCATTCTTGATAGAGACACAGCAGGTGCAACAAATCTTGAGTATAAATTGCAGCATGGCTCAAGTTGCCGTAAATAAAACTAACTGGGTTATTAATTTCGTGGACGATACTAGCCATTAGCGCCCCCAGCGAAGACATTTTTTCGCTGTGGAGAAGTTGAGCTTGAGTTTGTTTTAGTTCGCAAAGTGCGCGATCGAGCTCGGCAGCTTGAGCTTCTGCTTTCGCGGTAGCAGCACAACTTTCTTGATAAAGTTCAACCTGTTTGAGGTCGATTTCAAATTGTTCTATTTCGCTTTCTTGCTGGTATTGACTCACCACGGCATCGAAAGCTTCTAGCAAGTCGCCGCCCGCTGCTTCGATAATGTACAGCAGATGGGGATTTTCCAGCATGAGTTCGGCATCAGGAACTTGCACCAATGCTTTTATTCGATCGATATATGCGCGCACTTGTTTGTCTAAATACAGCGGCGGCTCAAAATACATTGCCTTGAGGGTGGCTGAAGGGGGACTGCCTAAGTTGATGCTGCTGCCAATATTAATTAAGTCGCGGTGCGATTTTTCCATAAGCTCGATCGCCTCTAACAAATTTCCCCGCAATTTGGCTTTTTCTACCCCATTCTGAGAACACACTAACCTCATGCAAAAAAAAGCCGTTCGTTGGGAAAGCATTCGCTGACGGCCGCTAATATTAATTACCGCAGCACTAATTTTTCTGGCTGTCGTAATTTCTTCCAGATTAAAATAGTTCTTCATTGCCGCCATTGGTAATACCCCCGACTCCACTAAATGTCTGTAGCTCCTGCTGACACAAGATTTAAGAGCCATAATAAAAAATTGTACAATACACTAAGCAATATATTATGTATTTATTACTAAAGTAGTATACTAAAACACAATTATTTTGTATGAGTCGATTATCACAATTTTTATAATTCGGCTTGTTGCACAGTTTTTCTTAATTATTCAAAAAATTACAAATCAACTTCGCCATGATTTGAGCTTGAGTTTGCGGCAAGCCGTGAGCAGCATTGGGAATAATTGCTAACTCGGCCCCCGGTATCTCGTTAGCGTAGGTTTGACAGTGCCATAAAGGAATTGTTTCGTCACTATCTGCTGCGATGACTAAGGTAGGAATTTGCAATTGGTGAATTTCTTTTTCTACTGTATCAACTGCGTCTTCTGGCCGCATCCGGCTCATTAAAAATGACCTGGCTACTGGTTGAGACATTAACTCCCTGCGCCACCCGGAAATTTGCCGCAATTTCTCACTTTTTCCAGCTAAACTAGCAAAAGGTTTGGCCAACTGCAAGGCCCAATCCACGGCTGGGGTTTCCCACAACAGCGGCCGCAAAGCATCATATTGACCACAAAAAGTGTCGTCCCGAATACCCGCCGGTGCTGCTAACACTAAACTGCTAACAGAATTAGGATATTTGAGGGAATATGCAGATGCTACCCAACCGCCAAAAGAATGTCCGATAATGCAGCAAGGTTCAATATTTAGTTGTTCTACAACTTGCCGGACAAAATCAACTTCTACAGCTACGTCATAGCGGATTTCTGGTTTGCTGGATTCTCCAAAACCTAACATATCTAAACTGATGCACCGAAACTGAGATTGCAATAACTCAATTAATGGCAGCCAGCAAGTCTTTTCTCCGAAGAAACCATGCAGCATCAATAAGGGTCGGCCGCAGCCGATGTCCAGGTAGGCGGCTGTTTGGGTAGTGCTATTGACAAATGTACTTAATGTGTGCATTTGTCCTACAAGTGCTTGAGACTGCATGGGGATCGACTCCTGATTGGTAAGAAATTTTTGTAAAGAATTGTAACAAAAAAGCAGTCCAAACGTTAAACTTCATTACGGAGTACGCACTTAGAAATAGACCGTGATATTCTCTATGATTATTAGAAAATACTACAAACTCAAAGCAGGAGAACACTTTGAACTCTACTTTAAAACAGTACCCGGCTTGCTCTCTTCGGGAAGATGTCAGTGAGTACGTAGCACACCTACAGCTTCACATGACGTTACAAGCTCGCAACTTGCTCCCTACCATTACCACCGCTAAGGACAGTCGCGAACAACTGTTGCAGCAGACCCAGGCTCATTTTGAGAAACGAGTTTCTCGACAAGCTATTTAAACAAATTTAACGATCGCCCGCGATCGAACTTTCCCACATTTCAGAATCCCAGAAACCCGGTAGCCTCAAAAATACCGGGTTTCTTTTCGGCTAATTATGCAGGGGGCCCGGTTTTGGGTAATATGCGTTGGGTGTGCTTTAAATTTAATGTCTATGCGAATTCCGATTATTGCATTTTTGACTTTGGCTGCGCTGGCTGGCGGCGAATTGGCAGCGCGGGCGATCGATCCGAGTGCCGCACCGACTGAGGCGGAGTTTAGAGAGGGAACCGCAGAAATTGACACGCGAGACGCCTGTCCCACAAGGGCACAGAGGGAGGAGGATGAGGTCATTGGTGACAACTTAACGTCAAACCGACCGTCTCTGTTGTTTGTAGCGAAGTCTAGATCCCCCCTAACCCCCCTTAATAAGGGGGGGACAAGAAATATGCTCAAAGTCCCCCTTATTAAGGGGGATTTAGGGGGATCTAGACTCGATGACAAGCGACATTTGTTATCGGTTCCAGTCTTAAATAGTCACCAATCGGATGAGGTGAACCCAACTGTGCAGGATTTGCCCGCATCCGATGAGCTCGCAGCTTCTGGAGAAGTACGCGCCGCGCAGCTATCCCCTAGGGAATCTCTCTCTCTCAAGTCCAGCCACCATAAAGATTTTACATCTCTGTTAAAAACTCCGGCGACGGTCGCGGCACAAGCCGAAATCCCCGAAGCAGCAAACAGCAACGCCCGACAGCTAGGCGGTGTTCTACAAATCAGTCAAGCGGGCAATGCTGAGGGCGTTTACGTTGCAGAGGTGAAAATTCGCTTTGTCAATTCCCGAGGCGAAGCTGTTGATAAAAAAGGGAATCCGGTTGAGGGCAGAATTTCGGAAGATTTTATCCGAGGCGAGCTCAAACTCCAGGCGGGGGATAACTACAGCCGGGAAGTTGTACGATCGGATTTGCAGCAGTTGCAGCAATTGGGATTGTTTGACAAAGTGACGGTTTCGATCGAAGAAGTTGGCACGGATGTTAATGTAATCTACAACGTTCAAGAGCGATCGGCTCGCTCTTTTAGCGTGAGTGCCACTCTTAGTGATGATGTTGGCGTTGCTGTTCCTCTTTCCTATACCGATCGAACTTTCGGTCGAAACCCGCAGCGGCTAGCGGTGGAACTTGAACCCAGCCTCCGAGGTATCCAGTACGATGTCGAGTTTGTCAGCCCTTACGTTGCCGCCGAAGACCGTTTGGGATACAGTGTGAGAGCTTTTGGCGATCGCAGAATCTCGGAAATTTTCAACAAAGATATTGATTTGCCCAACGGGAACCGGGTACGGGAAATTCGGGTGGGGGGAAATCTCAGGTTTACCAGACCTTTGGGCGATTGGCGAGGGACTTTGGGATTAAATTATACAAATATCAGCACGCGCGATCGCAACTTAAATATCGCCCGCCGCGACGAACTCGGCAATCCTCTCACATTCAGCGGCAGCGGCGTTGACGAGTTATACACTGTTTCCTTAGGTGCGATGCTCGATCGGCGGGACAATCCCTTCGACCCAACCAGAGGCTCGATTCTCAGCCTCAGCACCGAGCAGTCGATACCTCTGGGGCGAGGTAACATTGTGAGTAACAGGCTGTTAGCGAATTATATACATTATGTACCACTAACTTTGTTGGGCATCAGCGAGTCCGAAGCCTTGCCCGAAATGCTGGCTTTTAACTTGCAAGCGGGTACGGTAATCGGAGATTTGCCACCAACGGAAGCTTTTCGCCTCGGCGGCCGCAATTCCGTGCGGGGTTACGATAGCGGGGATATTGGCAGTGGCCGGAGTTATTTTTTAGCTTCCGGCGAATATCGGTTTCCGGTCGGCAGGGATGTCGGCGGCGTGCTATTTGTTGATTTTGCGTCGGATTTGGGCACAGGAGATAGCGTACTCGGAAAACCGGCGGTAGTCAGGGACAAACCGGGGACTGGGGCGGGTGTTGGGGTGGGTGTGAGGGTGCGATCGCGCTTTGGATTAATTCGCTTAGATGTGGGTGTTAGCGACTCTGGCGACCTCAAATTTATACTCGGTACAAAGCAGCGATTTTAACAATAGTGCAACAGATCAGTTAAACCACAATCTTAAACAGATTTTGCGCGACTCAATTGCCGCCAAAGCCGTTGGCAGGGCATCATCAAACCTATCAGCCTCGGCTGGCGGGGAGTCGGTAATTGCTGCTAAGGATTGGGCGAGTTGTCGATCGAATAATTGAGTTGGATTTCTTTGCTCAACCCAACCTCCAAAGTGGTACTAATCGAAATTGAGTGAAATACAGCACCTCGGTAAGGACACAACAATGTTGTATCCCTACTGTGTTGTAGGCAATTGACAATTGCTATATTTATTTAGGCTCGTAAATGCTTAACGCTTTGGTTTCTTTACATCAACAGTTTTCGGCTTAGCCGCCGGAGTGCGCGGATAAAACTTAAACTTATTGAGCGCAGCACTTGCCGATTTAGCCACACCGCTATCTATATCTCGCAAAGCTTTTTGTAGCAGCGGAATCACTTTTTCAGACTTAATCATTGCTAGTGCTTCCACAGCAGCTTGGCGCACCTCCGGCTGAATATCTTGAGCTAATTTTCCCAAGGTTTCTATTGCTCGCTGACCTTCGGCTCTCACAGCATTAGCAGCAGCCATTTTACCTAAAGCAGACGCTGCAAACTTGCGGGTTTCTTTGTCCTGACTTTGAACACATCCCATCAACTGCGGTAGAGAATAGCTTGGTGCTTGTCTGGTAATTGGAAGCTGTTGTTCGACTGCTGGTTGATGTAAATCAATTGGTTGTGGTTCCGAAAAATCTGTGTAATTTAACTCTTCTTGAACTTCTGTTTGATTTAACTCACTTGACTGTTCCTGCCCAACTTCTTCTTGTGGTAAATATTCTCCAAATTCTGTGGGATTTAACTGACTGAACTGCTCCTCGGGGACTTCTTGTTGTTGTACATTACTCTCGTACTGCTCTTGCAAAGACCTGATAGTAGCTTGCATCTGAGCTTCGTGTTCTCTCAACTGCTCGTGAGCCGCTTGCAACTGACTCTCGTATTGCTCTTGCAAAGCCTCCATATTTAACTGCATCTCAACCTCTCGGTTCTCATATTCCTCGGCAATTTGCCTCAATCGAATTTCGTGTTCATCTTGCAGGTTTTGCAAATGTTGCTCCATCTGAGCTTGATAATTTATATGCAATTCGTCAGCAACTCTGAGTAAATGATGTTCGTGTTCGGCTTGCAAAGATTGGATATTTTGCTGCATCCTAGCATTGTTAGCGGCTTCTAATTCCTCGCTGATTTGTCGCCGCAGCTCGTACTCGTCTACGCTGGCAACTGGTTGGACCTGAGTGTCGCGTTCGGCCAAAACTTGTTGGAGCTGACTGTCACGTTCTGCCCGAACTTGTTGGAGCTGATTTTCATATTGAGCTGCAACTTGTTTGAGCTGGTTTTCGTATTGGGTAGTAACTTGTCTGAGTAAATTTTCGTGTTCGATAGTAGCTTTTCTAAGCTGATTTTCGCGTTCTTGTTGCTGAGATTCGACAGCTTGTCGCACCCGAGACATCTGAGCTAATTCTATTTCTTCACTAATTCTGCTAGTTTGCTGCAAGTATTGTTGTTTTTGCTTGTTTAAGCGCTTTTCCACTAACCAGTAAGCAACTGCTACCCCTGCCAAAAAACCTACGATCGCTCCTATGATACCCACAACTGAGATCCTCCCGACAAAATAGTGATGCTGGACTTTTTACATTTAACCATACAGCCTCCTGTAACCGCCCAGTAGCAACAGCCAGCCTGTCACTGCCAGCCAGTGAACCGCCACCGCAGGCCAGATAGAACCGCTTTGCAGGTATGCGATGGAGCACGCAACTCCCAAAATTGCCGCCAGTAGCAAAAACACTGGATTCATAAAGGTCGATCGACCAACCGGGTAAAAAGTCAGCGCGTTCAGCGGGTGGTAAACTACAAAAACCGCCAAACTCGCGCATCCCCAAAACCACAGCATTAAGCCAGAAGCATTCTCGAACGGATGTGGCAGCATTAACACGCGGAACAATAATTCCTCGGTGATGCCCGGACTTAACAAACAGCCAATGAGCACTCCCACAATTGTACGCCGAGAGGTTTGCACGTCTACTTTTAGAAATCCCGACCAAAAACCCACGGAAAGAGCGATCGAAGTGTAAACCAGCGCGAGCATAGCTGCAACCAGCCAATCAGTGAAATCGGGAATAGTTGAAAAAGCTTGGGTGACGCGGCGTATCAGGAATCCCGGCAATGCGTGAAGCGGAGCTATCCCGAAGGGAATCGCACTAAAATTTAACATAATCAAACTGATCCTTAAAATTTTCAAACAGATGTTAGCAGTAAGTTGAGCCGTTTATTATGCAAAACCAATCATTGCCGCCCGTCAGAGTCCGCGTTTTTGTTTCCGGATTAGTTCAAGGAGTAGGATACCGATATTCAACGAGGAATCAAGCAAAGTATTTCGGCCTGGGCGGCTGGGTAAGAAATCTCCCCGATGGGCGCGTCGAGGCTGTCTTTGAAGGATCTAAAAAAGCTGTGGAAGAAATGATTAGTTGGTGCCGCCGAGGCCCCACCGGTGCTACGGTTAGTGAGTTGGTTTTGGAATGCGAAGACCCGGAGGGCGAGCGCACTTTTGAGATCCGCCGATAAAACAATAAACGGCATAAACTGCGTTTGAAACCGCTACTATACAAACGAAGTCTGCCTAGTCTACGGCAGGCTTCGCCCAAGCAGACTAAAGAATAAATCCCATAAAAAGCGCGAACTTGGTATTGCCAATTTATCAATGATTAGCAAGTTGACTTAAATTAGTAAACAACTGAGCAATTTTGGTCAAATCTTTATCTCCCGGCGCTATTTCTACGCCGCTAGAAAGGTCAACACCGTTGAAGTTATTGCCGATCGCGCTATCAATTGCATTTAAAATATTATCGGGTGTTAAACCGCCCGCCAGCAGCCAAGGACACTGCGGTCTAAACTCTGATAACATCCTCCAGTCGATCGTTTTACCAGTACCGCCCAATTGCTCTGGATGGTAAGCATCCAGCAGTAAAGTATCGACCCGAACAGCATAAACAGCAGCGGTGGCTAAAGTTTCAGGAGTCTTAACTCTCAGGGCTTTGATAATTTCAATTCCCGGCAAAAACTCCCGCAGTCGATCGCAATATTCCGGTGTTTCATCTCCATGCAACTGCACCCCGCTTAAATTTGACTCTGCCGCTACTTGACAGATATTTTCTCTTGTGGTGTTGGCAAAAACGCCGATGCGATCGACATTTTCCGGCAACTGCTCGACAATCAGGCGAATTGTTTCTGGGCTGACATAGCGCGGGGAAGCCGGCACGCAGATAAATCCCAAAGCTTGGGCTCCCAAGCGGGCGATCGCAATTCCTTGGTCTAATTTAGTGATTCCGCAAATTTTAACCCGCACTCTTCCTCCTCGCTTCCGCAGTTGTATCAAAATATCAACGAATTGTTAACTATTAAAACAAATCTTAGTTTAATGCAAACCGCTTTTTATAATCGTGGAAATCAATTTATCTGTGAAATCAGGAGATAAGAACGTGATCGACTCATCTTTGCTGTTAGCCGTACAATCTACCGCTCCCTCAACACCCGAGTGGTCGCCAATGGTAGGACTGACTATGATTTTATGTAATTTGCTGGCGATCACGATCGGCTACTACGGCATCTCCAAGCAAAACCGAGGCAAGGGCCCAGCTTTACCCGTTGCACTCCCTGGAATGTTCAAAGGCTTCGGCGTACCAGAATTGCTGGCAACAGCCAGCTTCGGCCACTTGCTCGGAGCCGGAGTAATCTTGGGCTTGGGTAACGCCGGAGTTCTGTAAAAATCAGGGGAAAGGCAAAGGCAAGGGGTGAGAAAAGATATAATAGAAACTCTTTCTTGCTCTCCTTTCCCAGGAAACTTCATGCAGACAGGTTGGCGAATCGGCTCTTTATTTGGCATCCCCCTAGTTATAGATTATTCGTGGTTTATAATTTTAGCCTTAGCAACCCGCGAATACGCCAGCAGTTACCGCCTGTGGGGGCCTGCGCTCTCCTGGAGTGCGGGGTTAGCAATAGCTCTGCTACTGTTTGCTTCCGTGCTCTTGCACGAACTCGGACACAGCTTGGCGGCGATATCGCAAGGCATTAAAGTTAATTCTATTACCTTATTCTTATTTGGCGGAGTAGCTTCGATCGACTCGGAATCAAAAACTCCCGGTCAAGCTTTTCAAGTAGCCATTGCCGGCCCTCTAGTCAGCTTTGCACTGTTTTTAATTCTCGGTTTGGGTTCTCAAGTTCTTCCCCCGAAAAGTTTGCTAGCAATTGTCACCGAAAGGGTAGCACTCATCAATCTCGTTTTGGGATTATTTAACTTAATTCCCGGTCTGCCTTTGGATGGAGGACAAGTTTTAAAAGCAGCAATTTGGAAAATCACCGGCTCTCGATTTGCCGGCGTTCGCTGGGCGGCAAAAACAGGACAAGTTTTAGGTTGGCTGGCTGTTGCTTTGGGTCTTAGTTTATGCTTTTTAGCACGCGAGTACGGCGGCTTGTGGATTGCGCTGATTGGCTGGTTTGGCATTCGCAATGCCACTGCTTATAGCCAAGTTACTTCGTTGCAAGAAGCCCTGCTCAAAATTAAAGCCAGCGATGCGATGAGCCGCGAGTTTCGAGTTGTAGATGCAGATTTGACTCTGCGAGAATTTGCCGATCGATATTTGTTAGAAGTCAATCCGTTTCCATTTTACATTGCTGCGACCAACGGTCGGGATTTGGGCTTAGTGTCGATCGACGATATCCGCTTCACAGAACGCAGTCAATGGCAAGTTCAGACTTTGCACAACATTTTGAAACCCCTGGGAAAAACCCCCACAGTCTCCGAAAAAGCATCCATCGCCGAAGTAATTAACAGCATGGAAGCCCGTCAACTCCCCCGAATCATCGTCCTCTCGCCGATTGGTTCAGTAGCGGGGACGATCGATCGGGGTGACGTGGTTAAAGTTTTGGCAAAATACCTCAAACCCCAGGTTTCCGAAACCGACATCAAGCGCAGCAAAGAAGAAAACAGCTATCCTAAAGGATTGCAATTAAGTGCGATCGCGAAAACCGCACAAGAAAACTAAAAATTGGGCATCGGTAAGGGGCATCAGCGATAAGTTAAGATGTAGCAAACTTTGTCAATGAGGGTTAAAACAAAAATTTTATGCCCAAATTCTTTAATAGAATTTATCAGAAATTGGCAGATGGACGTGGAAAACACTTAACTTATTTCTTCCCCTTCCCTGACTGGCAGCCTCTTGCTATTATCTGGATTGTCGTGACCGGAACTCTATTGGGAGTGCGGCATTTAGGAGGATTGCAGCCACTAGAATTAAATGCTTACGACCTCATGGTGCAGTTGGGGCCAGATCGGGGCCCTGACCCCAGGTTGCTGATAGTTGAAGTCACGGATCGCGACATTAGTGCTTTAAACAGATGGCCAATTTCCGATCGCGTTTTAGCAAAAGCGATCGCCGAAATAGCGCGTTTGGAACCCACAGCGATTGGTCTCGATATAATTCGTGATATTCCCTACGAACCGGGGAGTGCAGAATTAGCCACTCAACTGAAAAACCCCAAAGTCTTTCCCATTACCTTCATCGGCTCCTTAAAGTACGATCGAGTGCAGGCACCTCCCAACATACCAGACAAGCGGGTAGGATTTAACGATTTGTATCTCGATCCAGATGGTATAGTGCGTCGTAATGTGATGTCTATTGGCGATGGTAAAAACACGTTTTATTCATTTCCCTCCAGGCTAGCTTTTGCATATTTTGATAGCAAAAAAATAGAATCTAAAGCTACAGAAAACAATGAATTTTTAGTAGATAAAACAGTATTTTCAAAGTTACGCTCAAACTCAGGAGGTTATCAGAACATTCCTGCCCAAGGCTATCAAATATTGCTCAATTACCGCTCTCCTAAAAAGATAGCAGAAACCGTGACCATAACTCAAGTTTTGGAGGGCAAAGTAGACCCCAACTTGGTAAAAGATAAAATAGTCTTAATCGGGGTGACAGCCCCAACAGTAAAAGATATTTTTTCGACCCCTTACAGCGCTACTAAAAACGGTAATATCCCGACGCCTGGGGTATTAATTCACGCAACGGCTACCAGCCAAATTCTCAGTGCAGTTTTAGACGGCCAAGGGCTATTTTGGTATTGGGACGAATGGCAAGAAATTCTCTGGATCGGTGTGTGGAGTGCAGTGGGTGGCTGTTTAGCTTGGCGGCTAGAAAAATCGCTGAATTTGATGGGAAGTGCGATCGTAGCTTGCGGCTCATTATTCGGATTCACCTTTTTCCTCTTCCTACAACAGGGGTGGATACCTCTAATTGCTCCAGCCCTTGCCCTTTTAATCACCGCAGGAGTCACAGTCACCTATAAATACGAGCAGTCGAGACAACAGCAAGGGATTGTGATGAAATTATTAGGACAACAAACTTCACCCGCGATCGCAAATGCCTTGTGGAAAGAGCGCGTCCATCTGCTCGAATCAGGCTTATTGCCAGGGCAAAAAGTTACTGCTACGATCGTCCTCACCGACGTGCAGGGTTTTAGTACAATCTCCGAAAAACTCGCGCCAGAAGTGGTAATGAGTTGGTTAAATGAGTATTTATCAGCAATGGCTCAAGAAGTCCAAGCACATCAAGGGGTAATTAATAAATTTACCGGAGATGGAATGCTGGCAGTATTTGGCGTACCCATTCCCCGCACCACTGCAGAAGAAATTGCAGAAGATGCTCGCCTTGCCGTATCTTCCACTTTAGCTATAAGTTCGCGCTTGCCAGAAATGAATCAAAATTGGCTTGATCGCGGTTTACCGACAGTAAAAATGCGAGTAGGCATCTTTACAGGGCCTGTGATGGTGGGTAGTCTGGGAGGTACAACCCGTTTAGAATATGGAGTGATCGGCGACAGCGTAAATATTGCCTCTCGCCTGGAAAGCTGCGAAAAGGATCGGCAAGAGGACACTTGCCGGATATTGATTGCAGAAGAAACCTTTCTGTATCTGGCGGACAAATTTGAGGTAGAATCTTGGGGACCTTTACCGTTAAGAGGCAGGGAACAAAAAGTTAATGTCTACCGGATTTTGGGAAGGAAAAAGAAATAAAAAGAGAGAATATCTCCCTACAAATTCATGGAGTTAATATGAAAACAATTACTAAGTTTCTCATCAATCTGATATCAGTTGGCTCAATAGTATTGATAGCCACACTTAACATTTCTCAATTGGCAGTTGTGGGACAGCCCAGCATAAACACACCTGACCGCCCACCCAACCCTATACCGGGAGGGCCGCGCTTCATTCCGCCTACTGAAGATATAGATAATTGGCCCCCCACTCAACCGAGACGGCCTGTGCGCGGTGGCTGCGCGAGCATTAGTCAGCTAGGTCTCACAGCCTTAGTGCCTAAAAATAAGATGGGACGGACTGTTTCCGACTATCCAACGTTCTTTTTCTACTTGCCTAAAACAGAGGCGGAATCAGCCGAATTTATCCTACAAGATCAAAGCGGCAAGGAGATTTATAAACAGGATCTCACAATTAGCAATTTATCAGGGGTGATCGGCGTTAGTATCCCCGCTAACAAAAATGCGCCGCCCTTGGAATTAGGCAAAAGTTACCGTTGGAATTTTACAGTGATTTGCGACTCTCAAGACCGATCGGCAGATCAGATCGAAAGCGGTACTGTACGGCGAGTTGAACTCAGTGCAGATATCCGCCGTCAATTAGATCAGGCAGATCCGCGCCAGAAAACTGTTATTTATGCTGAAAATGGGATTTGGCAAGATGCCCTCAGCACCCTAGCTGCCGCTCGCCGCGATCAGCCTAATGATACAACGTTCAAGGCTGATTGGGAAAGCTTGCTGGATTCTGTGAAATTGGGCGAAATTGCCCAAGAACCGATCGTTCAAATTCCGCCACAGCCATAAGCTCTACTGCATTTAAATTTAACTTTTTTGGTGGCGTTAGAGCAAGGAGGCAGAAAACTTTTAATAAAAAGAAGTGTACAAGTTTTTCACTTGTATCAGTAATAGCCAAGATGGCTGTTATACAATAAAATTTATTTGTTGTGGAACGGCCATCTTGGCTGTTCCCAAAAGGCGGTATACCCCACAATAATTATCCCAGAAATATGTGGAACGGCCATCTTGGCTGTTCCCAAAAGGTGGCAGGAAAGCCCGCCCCCAAATATGCAGGTTAAAAAATGTGAAACAGCTTATTACTTGTTAATTCCCCAATATCCTGCCATTCCTGATCCGAAAGCGGCTGCACCTCCAAATCAATTTCAAAACAGCGACAAGCCACCGCACTCAAAACATCAATTACAGTGGCTATCAAATCATCTCCCCCTTCAGATAGAGGTAACTGCACAGGAATTAATTCCTCCCCAAACACTTGAGAAAACAAACTAACATCCGGCTGCAAACGCATCGAACCGTGCTGCAAAATAGCATCACCCCGTCGCAATTGCGCGCTACCAATTAACTTGCAACCATCAGCGGTAACTAAATCCGCACCCGTCGCAGTACCAAAACAATTCGGATTGTGAATATAACCCCTTCCCGCTTCCCCGTATTGCAAATCCAAACCCATCGCCCTCCAACCCTCAATCAAAAACTCGCAAATAGTCTGATAAGCTTTCATACGACTGCTTCCAAATCCCGACGCCACAACTGCATAAGTTAAATCCCCTTGATGCAACACTGCGCGCCCGCCGCTGGGCCTCCTCACCAACTCCACAGGCATTCCCTGCCAAGACAACTGCTGCCAAAACTCCGGCCATCGGCGCTGGTGGTAGCCCAAGGAAATCGCCGCCGGTTGCCAAGTGTAAAATCGCAGAGTTGGCGGATGTTTGCCCGCTAGATGCTGTTCCAGTAGCCATTGGTCGATCGCCATCTGCACGCTACCAGACGCCGATAACAGTGGAATTAAACGCCATACAGAATTAGCCATCCGTCCCCAGTCCTGAGTTTGCACTCAATAATTCACAGAATGTTTTAAAATTAGTAACAGTTTTTTGGGCCTGTCTTCTAAGTTGGTGCAAGTTTCACGCCCGCCGGTGCTTTAGAAATAAATAGAAAAAATAATCGCAGAACCATGAGCAACAGTGTAATTGTCATTAACGACGAAAAATTTGAAACAGAAGTCCTGAAAGCAGAGCAACCAGTGCTTGCCTATTTTTGGGCTACTTGGTGCGGGCCTTGCAAACTGATCGCGCCTTCGATAGACTGGGTGGCGGCCAACTACAGCGATCGGCTGAAAGTGGTTAAAATGGAAATTGACCCCAATCCTAATACTGTCAAGCAGTATAAAGTAGAAGGAGTTCCAGCTCTCAGGCTGTTTAAAAATGCCGAAGTAGTGCTTTCCCACGAGGGAGCCATTACTAAACAAACTTTGGTCGGTTTGCTCGACGCTCACTTATAAAGTTTGGAAATGATTCGGGAGTTTCCAACTCCCAACTTACAACTATAGCCATCGCAAATATTTTTTTAACATCTCTCTTTTCTCCTCGATATTCCTCTCTGACTCTGCGCCCTCTGCGCTCTCTGCGGTTACTAAAAAAAAATCACAAAGTCAATAAAAATGCCATATAAAAAATAATTGATATCAAATAAAAATATTCCTGAAAATCCCCCAAAACTATAGAAAATATGAAATTTGCTAAACGTTTAGAACCACTGCAATTTAATGTATTTGCCGATATGGATCGGGCAAAAGCTCAAGCTAGAGCAGCGGGGCAAAATGTGATTGACTTGTCTCTTGGTTCTTCGGATTTGCCGGCGGCTGCTCATATTACAGATGCGATCGCACATTCTCTGTCAGACACCAGCACCCACGGCTATTTGCTGTTTAACGGCACAAGAGATTTTCGGGAAGCAGCAGCCATTTGGTACGAGCAAAAATTTGGAATTGCAGTCAATCCAGAAACAGAAGTGCTGCCGTTAATTGGTTCCCAAGAAGGCACGGCGCATATGCCTTTAGCTGTACTCAACCCTGGAGATTTTGCTTTGTTGCTCGATCCGGGCTATCCTTCCCACGCGGGCGGTGTGCATTTGGCAGGCGGTCAAATTTATCCGATGCCGATATTAGCAGAAAATGCGTTTTTGCCAATATTTGAAGATATTCCGGCAGCCGTGGTGGCTCAGTCGAAGATGATGGTTTTGAGCTATCCTCACAATCCTACAACTGCGATCGCCCCGGTTGCTTTTTTTGAGAAAGCTGTGGCTTTTTGTCGGGAACATCGGCTGGTTTTAGTTCACGATTTCCCTTATGTGGATTTGGTTTTTGACGATCGCAATTCTGCAATTGAGGCGACTGGTAACGAGGAAGAATATCGAAAATTGATGGCGCCGTCAATCTTTCAGGCGGATCGAGATAAGAGTGTGGCGATCGAGTTTTTTACACTATCCAAATCCTACAGTATGGGAGGTTTTAGAGTCGGATATGCGATCGGCAATTCCGAACTAATTGCAGCGCTGCGACAGGTAAAAGCCGCAGTGGACTTCAACCAATACCGAGGGATTTTGAACGGAGCGATCTCCGCATTAACCGGTCCTCAAGATACCGTCAGAACCAGCGTAGAAACCTTCAGAAAACGGCGGGATGCCTTTGTAAACGCGCTACAGGGCATCGGCTGGCAAGTACCCGTACCCCCCGCCACCATGTACGTCTGGGCGAAACTGCCGGAACCTTGGGCCCAAGATTCCGTGAAATTTTGCACTCAGCTAGTACAGAGTACAGGGGTCGCGGCTTCCCCCGGTGCCGGTTTCGGGAAATCAGGAGAAGGCTACGTGCGGTTTGCCTTAGTCGAGTCGCCAGCAATTTTGGAAACAGCAGTTAGAAAAATTGCTGAGTTTCTAAATTGAGCGATGTAATATTTGTCAACTTAACCCAAAACACCCTCGTGAGACTTACGCCCACCAGGCTCGAGCTTTAAGGCAGGGGTTAAAACCCCTGCCGGACTGGGGTTTTGACGTTTTTGGACACAGGATGAAGGGCATGGGGCCTAAGTGCTTACCCCTAGCTCAAGAGGGATGCAATTGCTAAAATAGTGTGATTTCTACCTAATGGAATAGATATTTGCACGCAGTATCTGTCACAATCTTTTTTAAGAAATGTTAACGTGAGACATCTTCGGAATTACCAGTTCCGCTCACCCACTCTAAAAATCCTTGAAGTGAATTCTGTTGGGGTAGCGATTGTTCCGCAGCCGCGATCGCACACCCGAAAAAGACCACACTGCCCAAAATTGCAATCAGCGGAAAAGGCTTACTCAGCCCAAAGTCCCGCTTAAGTCGAGCTAACGGCCTGCTCTCGCGCCTGAGCATCTTTCCCACGGTCAGTTGTTTGAGACTAAAAGGATCGCGCACAAAATGACCGCTCCAGCTAATTACCATATGAGAATGGCAGTGGGGACAAGTGAATAGTCCACTGACCATCCCGACGGGGCCTACGACGCTGGAACGGTTGCAGATCGGGCAAGTGACAGAATGAGTGTTATAGGTGGGAGCGTTCATAACGGTTTTTCTTGAGTAAAAAAAACTAACAACTAATTGGGAGCCTGTGT
The DNA here is from genome assembly GCF_036705345.1 of Microcoleus sp. B3-D2. Taxonomy (NCBI): domain Bacteria; kingdom Bacillati; phylum Cyanobacteriota; class Cyanophyceae; order Oscillatoriales; family Microcoleaceae; genus Microcoleus; species Microcoleus sp. B3-D2. The sequence goes on along the minus strand of NZ_JAUBUG010000043.1, from coordinate 9,413 downwards.
TAACGCTTAAGGTATAGACCTTTAGAGGCACTTTTCCTTAATTCCTAGTTTACCGCTCCGATCGGGTCGATCAGAACTCACTGCTTGGGAAAACCTTCAAATTGCCAATCCCGCAACGAGTGCAAGTCGGGAGCACAGGTGAGATTATATTGCAAGGGAGTTACGGTTATTCTGTTGTCGCGAATAGCTTGTACGTCCGTAGGAATATCGTGCGGCACCGCCGAATCGGCGACTTCTTCTACATCTTCTAACAATTCCCCAGCCAGCCAATAATAAGTTTTGCCGCGCGGATCGGTGCGCTTTTGAAATATGTCGAAATAGCGGCGAATGCCTTGACGGGCGATCGCAACTCCGGTAATTTCTGCTTGTGGGACTGCTGGTATGTTGACATTCAACAGCATCGGTTTCGCCATTGGCTGTTTTTCCAACTGTGCCAGCAAGGTGACAGCGAAATCCACCGCCGGCCCAAATTCCTGCGAAGTAAAGCTGGCGAGGCTAAAAGCAATGCTGGGAATGCCTTCCATAATTCCTTCCATTGCTGCCGAAACCGTACCCGAACAGATGATATCCGTGCCTAAATTGGGGCCGTGGTTGATACCCGAAAGAACAAAATCCGGCGGTTTGTCAAGTAAAGCCCACAAAGCAAGTTTCACGCAGTCGGCGGGAGTGCCCGAACAGGCCCAAGCTTGGACTGCAGGATCAAAAATAGATTCGACAATCTCGGCGCGGATGGGTTGGTGCAGGGTAAGGCCGTGGCCGGTAGCAGAACGCTCTCTGTCGGGACAAACTACGCTCACGTCGTGACCTGCGTCGGCGAGAGCGTTGGCGAGGCTGCGGATGCCTTGTGCAAAGATGCCGTCGTCGTTGCTAATTAAAAGTTTCATTGAAATTTTTATAGGCCTTATAACAATACTAAACTAGATTTAACTAGGGCGATCGCTCTAACATCGAATTACCTATTACAAATTATCCGTAACTGCCGAAAATCTAAAATCTAAAATCTAAAATCTAAAATCAACAAGCTGAAGAGCCAAAATTGCGCTAAACTCAACTTGGCCCAAAACAGCCATCAATCTAAAATCTAAAATCTAAAATCTAAAATCAAAATGACTGTCCAGCTAAGCGACATTGAAACTCAACTAGAAACCCTCGGTCAAGAGTCCAAAAGTGCGATCGCCACTGCCAATACCCTCGAACAACTCGAACAGTTGCGCGTCGGCTACCTCGGCAAAAAAGGCCAACTTTCTCAAATTTTAGGCATGATGGGCAAACTGTCGCCAGACCAGCGACCCAAAGTAGGTGCGATCGCCAATACAGTCAAAGAAGCCCTGCAAGCCGATTTAGAAGACAAGCGCGCCGCCCTCCAAACCGCCCAAATCCAAGCCAAACTAGCCTCAGAAACCATCGATGTCACCATGCCGGGGATTTTTCGCCCCCAAGGTCGCGTTCACCCCTTAAACGCCGTCATAGACCGCGCTCTCGATATCTTTGTCGGCCTCGGCTACACCGTCGCCAACGGCCCGGAAATGGAAACAGATTATTATAACTTCGAGGCGCTGAACACACCGCCAGACCACCCAGCGCGGGATATGCAAGATACATTTTACCTACCAGGCGGCGACTTGCTGCGGACTCAGACATCATCGGTGCAAATTCGCTACATGGAACAGCACAAACCGCCGATTCGGATTGTCTCTCCCGGCCGCGTTTACCGCCGCGATACTGTCGATGCTACTCACGCGGCAGTTTTCCACCAAATTGAACTTTTAGCAATTGATGAAGGTTTGACATTTACTGACTTGAAAGGCACAATTAAAGAGTTTTTGCGGCAAATGTTCGGGCAAGATTTGCCGATTCGTTTCCGCACGAGTTACTTTCCGTTTACGGAACCTTCTGCCGAAGTTGATTTGCAGTGGAACGGCAAATGGCTGGAAGTTTTGGGCTGCGGAACTGTCGATCCGAATGTTCTTAAAGGAGTCGGTTTAGATCCAGAAAAATATACGGGGTTTGCGGCCGGTTTTGGTGTCGAGCGGTTCGCAATGGTACTTTATGAAATCGACGATATTCGCCGGGTTTATGCTAGCGATTTGCGCTTTTTGCGACAATTTTAAAGAAGGGCTTGGGGTCGGTTAAACGAGCCGTATAGAGGTCTTGGTCAATGTACATCAATCTTTCAGTTTCAAGTAAGTAAGTACAAATAAACATTACTTGGGGAGAGGGCGGGTTCTGCAACGATCGACTCGCCCTTACTGTAGATAAGCCCTAAAGCCGCCCCTACAAGCCCCTGCAAGATATTATTGTTTTTTTGCGCTTACCTACTTATTTATTGTCTACTTGCCAAAAACACCCTTGATGCTGTCAACAGCGCTCTCGACAGCATTCTTGGTATTATCTACTGCTTTCTGAGTCCGAGCTGAATCTTCCGATGCTCTTTTCTCAATTGTGGCCGCATCTTTCTTAGCTTTGCGCTCTACTACACTACCATCCTCCGATGAGCGATCGACTTTAGCAGCATTTGTCTTGGCAGTTTCCTTAACCTTCTCTTCTGTATCTCGGATGAAGTTCTTGGCTCGTCCAGCATCTTTGCTGGCTTTTTCTTGAACCGCATCGCCCGCATCTGCGTCTGCTGCCATCGAGTTTACAGCAGGAGAAGCCATTGCTGCGGTGTTCGAGAAGAACGCACCAGACCAGACGAAGGCCATCGCACAGACGCAAAGCACAGTTGCAGCGATCGAGCGCCGTAAAGTCGAAAGCCGTTTCGTAAAATAATTCAGTTTCATAGAATACAGAAGAAGATATGACATTCTATTTTTACTCGATCGGAGCGATCGGCGTAACCGTTCTCTAGATAGAGGTTATCCCCCGACGAGCGGTTAAAAAAGTTCCCTCTTTTGATAGATTCAAGCAAAGAATGTCAGTCACTTTTAGATTTTAGAGTTGACTCCCCAGCCGCCATTTGGAAGCTTGAACTTTGGTGAGTCGATTAAAGATTAAAGATTAAACAATTGACTCCACAGCCGGAGCGCAGATCCGGGCGCTTAAGTAGGTAGGCGGAAAAAATTATGTTTATGTAAAGAAACATTAACTAGCGTGATTCAAGTTAAATTTAACACATTGTTTACGGCCAGTAAGTAGGTACACATAAACTTTAGTATGTCACCGACTATCAAGCTATCATCAATCGGGCGATTGTTTGCAGAAAATATCGCTTCTAAAGAGCGTTTCACGGAGTGACTATCGCTTTGGACTACATAGATATTTTTCCGCTCATCTACTTATTTAGGAATAGGTGGTTCCCGAAATTGTGCGTGGGATATCAACATATAATACTTTTAATGACTAATCACAATTTAGTAAAAAAGTCAATACCGTTTCATCAATTCCCTTAAGTTTCAAAGGCTTATATTTAACAATGCGATTTTCCTCAACATAATCTGCCACCGCCGCCGAAATTAGCACCGTGTTTGGTTCCGTCACCTCTTGCAAGCGGGCGGCAATATTCACGCTCGGCCCGATCGCAGTATAATCCGATCGATCGGGGCCGCCAAACATCCCCACCACCGCAGTACCCTGGTGAATTCCGCAGCGAAACCGCACCGGAGGCACCCCATTTTCCCCAACAATTCCCTGGTCCAACCAGCCCTTGTTAAGCTCCTTCAGAGCTTGCAGCATTTGGCCAGCAGCAGCCACAGCGCGACGTACTTGCTCGTTAGGCGTTAGTTCCTCCGGCGCGCCAAAGAAAGCCATTACCGCATCTCCAACAAACTTGTCCACCGTACCGCCACTGTCAAAAATAGCCTTAGTCATTGCCGCCAAATATTCATTCAACAGCTCAGCTACCCGGCGCGAGCGCAGCGTATTTGCCATTTGAGTAAAACCGACAATATCGCTAAACAAAATAGTAATCAATCGCGGTTCCGGGCGCAAATCCAGGGCCAAATCTCCAGCCGCTGCCGCCTTCACCATCGCCGGCGGTAAAAATCGGCGCAGCACCGACTCAGTTAAATAACTGTTCAACTGCTGCACTCGGCGCTCGTTTTGTTTGAGGGCGATCAAATTCCGCACTTCCGCCAACAATTCTCGATCGTTAAAAGGCTTGGACAAATAAGCATCCGCACCCCGTTCTACTCCTTCAATTCGAGTATCTTCGTCGGCTTTAGCAGTCAGCAAAATTGCTGGAGTTCCCTGCAATTCCTCATCCTCTCGAATCATCCGAATCAAATCCAAACCGGAAATCAAAGGCATCATCAAATCCGTTATAATTAAATTAGGGCGACGTTTTTTTGCCACGGCAAATCCTTCTTGTCCGTTGCGGGCGAGCAAAACTGCAAAGCCGGACTCTCGCAGAATTGCCGACACATAAAAGCGCAAATCGGGATTGTCGTCAACCACCAAAACCGTTCCCACTGCCGTTTCCGATCTGACCGGTTCGAGCGCCTCAAAGTTATGATCTTCGGCCTCATCTTCCGACAAATCCGCCTCCACATCTGCCAGTTCCACCGCAGCTTTGGAGGAGTGAAACTCTGCTGGTATTTCTAGTACCTGTTCCGGGGGTAAGTGAGTCGAACCGAAGTGCAGCCAAACGCTAAAAGTAGTACCTTCGCCGTAAACTGACTCAACTGAAATTTGACCGCCGTGGAGTTCGACTAATTCTTTGACAAGTGCCAAGCCTAAGCCGCTGCCTTCATAGGAACGGCTAGCTGAACCTTCGGCTTGGTGAAACCGCTCGAATAAATAGGGAATTTGTTCCGTGCGAATGCCGATACCAGTGTCTTTTACTTGCAACAAGCAGTGAGCGCCGGCCGATTCAACTTTCAGGGTGATAGTTCCGCCTTCTGGGGTGAATTTGACAGCATTTGACAGCAGGTTGTAAATAACTTTATCAAATCTTTCAAGATCCAAATAAAGTAAAGGACATTCTTGCAGTTGGGTAATTAACTGCAGTCCTTTTTTCTCGCAGTAGGCCCGGAATGACTCTGCGGTAGAGTAACAGAAACCGACTAAATCGCAGGGGCGAAAACTCGGCTGCATCCGTCCGGCATCGAGCCGCTGCAAGTCCAGCAGTTGATTTACCAAGCGCAGGAGGCGGCGGGAATTACGCAAAGCGATTACGGCTTGTTCGTAGGGCAAGTCTTCTTTGCGGCCGCAAGCTGATTCGAGAGGGCCGATTGTGAGAGTTAGAGGCGTGCGGAACTCGTGGGAGATATTTTGGAAAAACTCGGTTTTGAGCCGATCGGCTTCCAGAAGCCGTTCTGCCTGCTGTCTGGTAGTCTGGTAGAGGCGCGACTGCTGCACGGCTAGAGCCGCTTGAGTTGCGACTATTTGAGCCAGGTCAATATCTGAGATGTTCCAGCAACGGATGCTGCGATTTTGGCGCAGGGAAATGCTGCCGATGATTTTGCCTTCTGAGAGTAAGGGAACGACTAACAGGGCGCGGGCTGGCGATCGAACTTGCAGTTCTGTAACATTTAACTCGGGGTGTTCGTCGAGATCTTCGATCGCCACCGGCTCTTTTGATACCATAACTTGCAGCAACACCGGATTGCCCCGAATCGGCACCAAAGACTGTGGCAGGGAAGGATGGGCAAAAACCCAGGCGGGAGCGTTGCCAACAGCATCGGCAGAAATCGTCTCAGGGCCAAGAGGGTTCGCAACTACCTCTGGAGGGTTAAAACCCTCTTCTACAGCCACGGTATCTCTATTTGTGTCGTATAGCCCCACGCATTGGACGTATTCATCATCTTCTGTCCAGAGAGATAGGGCGCAGCCGTCAACTTGCAAAGCTTGGCCGAGTTGTTGAGTAATGGCTGCAAAAATATTTTGGGGATCGAGACTCGATCGAATTGCCGTAGTAATAGTATTGACTAATGCCTCGCGCTTGGCCAGCGCCCGCACCTGTTCGTAAGCCCGGGCTTGAGAAAGCGCCAAAGCCGCTTGGTCTGCCACCGTAATTACCAACTGTACCTCGTGGTCTTGCCACTGGCGCGGTCGATCGAACTGGTGCAGCGCCAAGACTGCCATCAGTTCCATTTTGTAAAACAGGGGTACGATCAAGCTCGATCGAATATTCGCAGCTTCGTAAGCCTGCTGTCGTTGCTGATTATCCCAGTTTAAAACTCGATCGTCAGTTTGGGCATCTTGAATCACCTCCACATCCAGAGTTTCCCAAACCAAATCCGGCAGCAAATCTGGGGAGAGTTCGGCAGCAGAAGCATCTCCGGGCATCGCTTCCTCATCGCCCCCCAACTCTTTAGTTTCTGCCTTCTGGTAAACGAACCACTCATCGGCCACTCGGCCGTCTTGGAACGGCCGCAGCAGACAGCAACTCACCTCAAACATCTGCCCGACACTTTCCACAATTCTTTGCAGCATTTGCTGGTAATTGAGAGCCGATCGGATAGTATTGGTAACGGCATAAAGCAGCGATTCTTGGCTCAAAGCACGGCGCAGTTCATTGGTGCGCGTTTTCAGAAGATTGTGAGTCTCAACAGCTTGACTGACAAGATTTATCAGCTCTTGAGCATCCCAAGGCTTGGTAACGTATTTGAATACTTTGCCAGCGTTAATAGCTTCAACTAAATCTTCAACATCCGTATAGCCAGTTAAAATAATTCGGATCACGTCGGGGTACTGAGCCGCCGTCAGGCTGAGAAACTCCGTACCGCTCATTTTTGGCATTCGCTGATCCGAGATAATCACCGCAACTTCTCCCTCTTTTGCCAAAATTTCGAGAGCAGCGGGGCCCGATTCGGCTCTGAGCACTTTGTAGTCTCGATGGAAGGTGCGGTAAAGCAAGTCGAGGTTATCCGGTTCGTCATCGACGATCAGAATTTTTAGCTTAGGATTTTCTTGGGAATTCATGCACCGTTCTCCTGTGCCCCGGGGCTGTTCGATTTAATAAGTCCGATCAAAGGAAGAATTCGCCGATTTAAATTGCTGAAGTCATACCATTTTCGATTTTCGATTTTCGATTGCGAATGACTGATGACATAAGGGTTGGGATTTTGCCGAGAGTGCCATTATTTTGGGAAAATGGTATCACAATAATTCGTGGATTTGAAGTTGTTGTGAGTGTGGGAGGCAAGCATCAACCTTGATTTTTGATGTCTGGGTTTTCAATGCGGAATTCTTCTGAGCCACAGTTATCTGTCGTGCACCCCAATTTTATTATTTAATGATATTCACATAAACTCGTCTCCCGATAATTTTATTTCACCCCTTACCTTTATGCAGCAGGAGAGCAAACACTAATCTGGCCATTTTAACTGCCGTCTGGATATCTCAGAATACATAGGAATAACCGTCCTGATTGTGAGTTGATTTGCCAAATTTATGTTTGGTCCTGGCTCCTGGGACTTTTTTATTTGGTATGTGAAAGCTGCCCGCAGCAAGATACAATAGACAACCAACATCTTCGCCTGTGTTTTTTCCCACAAGTAACAGCAACTTTAACAGTCAGCCAAGGATACCGACCACAATCCGGCGCCGAGCCCCTGACTGATATTCGGGGGTGGCTGACAGACCACAGAGGTGTCTGTGGGAGTGACGCAATTGCTGTACCATTTTAGTTAGACTTGCACTTTTTTCCCCGATCTCGGCATTTTTTGTGCCTCCTGCAGACCAACGCCCAAGCCAATTACTGCGGCGAAACACCGCAAGCTCGAGCATCCATCTGTTAATCTTAGCTAGGGATGTACTCTGTGGAAACCGATCGGTCGATTTTAGATTTTAGATTTTAGATTTTAGATTTACTCCACAGATGAATCGCGGAGCTTGAACTAGAGTCTAAAATTTTGATCTCTCCACGACCGGTGTCGGTGGCGGATATCGGTTGTTGGGCGGGGTCAATCAGCTCGATCGAGGTTTTGAAGGTCTCGCTCGCGCGCAGCAGAGTATCGAACCGACGGGGAAAACCCCTGCAGACTGTTTCCAGGCATCCAAATTTAAATTGGAGGTTGGAAAAGTACCCACTAGCTCAACAGGTAAGGCCGGTTCGCTCGGGGGCGGGCGAGGGATTGCCCACAACTGCTGAAAGCTGGGGTGCCAGCCCGGGGGGCGGCGGGGAACATCCGACGCCCCAGCGCGCCCGGTGTTAGTCAGATCTAGTCGTTGAGTTTTTCAACTACCGCCTGACGGATAAATTATATTCGATCGGGTATTTCCGTAAGCAGAGAGCGGTAAGATTCCGGGAACCTGACGTTAAAACCTTTGTGATTGTTTTTAATACCTTGCCCGCTAAGCTGTCGCGCATTTAATTTGTAAGCTACTGTTTGCTTAAACTCTTGTGATGCCGGTCGAAGGCCAGGGATCAAGCTTCAATTTAAAGGCCACATAGCTTATCCACAAATCTAGTATTAGGGGATGAGTTTTATTTTTTCATAACTCGAGTATTAAATGCTAAAATTTTTCCATTTACCTCACATACTCCTTAAAGTCAAGCACAATAAATGTAATTTAACCTGGCTAATAAACTATGCCTATAAGTTACGTTAGAATCACAGTATAACATCAGTGAATTTTCTAAGATGGTAGCTTAGAAACCCGCGTAAAAAAATTAATATAGTGGCCTGGCATTGTGAATCCTTCATTTTTTTCCTCACCATCTCACCAACAACAAACTCCCGGACTTTCTGGTTTTTCGATCCGGGTCGCTGCGCCCAACGACTTAACGCAGCTAGCTGATATTTTAGCCATGAGCTTTCACTCCCGCGAGGGGTTTGTAGAATGGGTGTATCCAGTGTTGCGTTTGGGCATTTACGAAGATTTAAAAAATCGACTGCGTTCTAAGGCAGAACATTACATTTGTCTGGTTGCTGAGCTAGTCTCGCGCGAGGAGGGAACGCAGAATTATAGATCGCACCGATCTCAGCGCATGGCAGGAACAGTAGAAATGGCTCTGCGTTCTCGCTTTCCTTGGCAAATACCGAGTTCTGACTATCCTTATTTGTCGAATTTAGCCGTTCACCCGGACTATCGGCGACAGGGCGTTGCTCAACAACTGCTCAGCAACTGCGAGGAGACAGCCAGAGAATGGGGATTTTCGGAGATTTACCTCCACGTTCTGGAAAATAATCATCCGGCGCGACAGTTGTACTATCAGGCCGGCTATCGCTTGCAACAGGTGGATTGGAATTTGACTGGTAGGCTGTTGGGCCAGCCGCGCCGCCTGTTTTTACGCAAGCAGATTTCGCTATCCTAAGTTAAGTATTTGAATTGATCGTGGGGAATTGGGGCGAAACAGGAAAAAGGAAAAAACAGCTATCCGTGTATCTGTGACTTCCGGAGCGTGAATCAAGGGAATTGGTAATAGGGAATTGCGACGTAGAAAGAAGAAGTATTTATACCAAATCCGGGTTAGCTACCCCCGTTATGATGGCAAAAAAAACTGCACTCACTTGTATTGGTTTAAAACT
>NZ_JAUBUG010000042.1:0-65964 GCF_036705345.1 Microcoleus sp. B3-D2 | reverse complement strand
TCAACTGAATATGCTTTCATTGATGTATTTTTAGAATCTCTTCTTATTGTACCTCATAACAGCCGGAAGTGCTGTAATGCAAATTATAGGCGATCGCAACGTGCGAGTTGTGCCGGATGTTGCGGTAACAGGCAACGGTAGCGGCGGCGGTTTGGTTGATGGTTTGCTGGGAATGATGATGTGGAATCAAACGAGCAAAAATGGAGAAAATGGCGGCGAGTTGCCGGTAGTTAACCTACAGAAATCGGAACCTGCGGCCAAGTTATCAGTACCCTAGGTGAATTCTGTTAAGCCGCCGGCATCTCCCGCTAATTCCCCTGTTGCGAATTCTGAGGCTGATATTGATTCGCGGTTTGATGAATTGCCGTTTGACGATCGATCTTTTAGTTAGGCTGGGCAGTTTGTATTGAGGATTTCAGTCCTCTCTTATCGAAAGGGGTATTACCAGTTTGTAGTTGGGCACCATACCTAGCCAAAAGTTCAGCTAATCTCCTCAACCCAAGGTCAGCATTAGCTGACATTGGTTAGAGTTAAAAACTCAACTTTTAACCAGCTATTTTTGCGACAAGTTTTTCTCCAATTAAAACTTAATTGACAGGGCCATTTTCCAATGCTAGCCTACGTAGAATTAAAGTTTACCTATTTAGCAATGAGAGTAATTTATGCAACTTTTAATGATGGATTTAGATACATTTTCTCAGGCGAGTTTTTGGGGGTTCGCTGCCTTAACAGCCTATATTCTTACACTGCTTCCCACCAATTTGATAATTGTTTTCCCTGTTACAAAAACAACGGGATTTCCGCAATGGCTGCTGAAATATCGTCGCCTCATTGGTCTGCTCTCTTTCTTTTTATCTGTACTTCACGGATTCATCTTTTTCAAACAAAGAAACTTTGATATCTTTGATATCAAAACTTATTTTGTTTACTTCCAGGGAGTAGCAACATTCATTATTTTTACTCTTTTGGCTATCACCTCTAACGATTGGAGCGTGAAAAGACTTAAGAAAAATTGGAAAAATTTGCAGCGTCTCACTTACCTTGCTATGTTTTTATTAACCTGGCATATCTTGGATAAAATGGCCAATCACTGGACATATTTAACGCCTGTTGGAATTGCAGCTATAACCGCCATACTACTTTTATTCCTCGCTCGAATATTGAATCAGCGCCATCTAAGAAAGAAAAAAACAAGTCAACAGAAGGCAAAGTAACAGTGCTAAACAAGAGTGTTGGAGAGGATTTGTCAAAGGTAGAATGCAGCAGAAACTTCCGCCATAAATTTATTAAATTGAAATCGGAAAGTTTATTTTATATAAACTGAGTGTGGGAGCTCGTGTTTATGAGATCAAAAGCAGTTAAAGGGAAAATTTTGGCCTTCACATTAACAGCAGTTGTAACTGCGGCGGGCATCGGCTGGTATAGGTTTTTTGCGGAATTGGAAACAACTGTATCGCAGTTTAAATCGGGGCTGTTAACTCAATATTCTACCAGTTTTAAAGATAATTCTGGGTGGATTTACGCGATCGCACTCAGTCCCGACGGCAAAACTTTAGCCAGCGGCAGTTATCGCGGCATTATCAAAATCTGGAGCTTGCAAACCGGCGAATTCCTTTACACCTTAAAAGCACATACCGATGCAATTGAATCCCTCGCCATTAGTCCTGATGGCAATGTTTTGGCTAGCGGGAGTTGGGATAACCGGATTAAATTGTGGAATCTCAAAACTGGCATACTCATCAATACCTTGAAAGGTCATGCCGATGATGTCAAGGCAATAAGTATCAGTCCTGATGGAAGGTTACTCGCTTCTGGAAGTACCGACAAAACTGTAAAAGTGTGGAATTTTTCCGATGGGAAACTACTCAGCACACTTCCAGATACAGACTGGATTCAATCTGTCGCTTTTAGCCCGGACAGTAAAATTTTAGCAAGCGGCAGCGAGAATGGAACTATTAAGATTTGGTGGCTTGATGATGGCGGCAATTACACCCTCACTGGGCATTCTGGGTCGGCGAACTCAGTTGCATTCAGTCCTGACGGCAAAACTTTAGCGAGTGGCAGTGCGGATAAAACTGTTAAGCTGTGGCAGTTTACAAAGGGCAAAGTTTTGCATACATTAACAGGGCATTCCGGCCCGGTGCTGTCAGTTGCTTTTAGCCAGGATGGACAGGCCTTAGCTAGTGGCAGCTACGACAAAACTATCAAGCTGTGGAAGTTGACAACGGGCGAACTGATGACAACTTTTGCGGCTCATTCTAAGCCTGTTTGGTCTGTCGCTTTTAGCTCTCAAAATCCTGTTTTAGCCAGCGGTAGCGCAGATGAAACTATTAAGCTTTGGCCTGTACCTGTCCCGATTGCGACTCAGGTTAATTCTCCAGCACCAGAGGTAGAGGCAGCACCTTCTGAAATTCTCTCCCCCGGTGAAATTGCACAGTTGAACCGGAAAGTTTACGACCAAATTGACAAGAGTTGGCGCTCGACTCCCACCTTCAAAACTTCATTAGTTTATCGGGTTGCCGTGAATGAAAAAGGGGTAATTATAGATTGTCAGCCGCTGAACCAAGCAGCGGGTGATTTTATTCAAGAAGTTTCTCTTTCTTCCTTTCGCCAGGCTGGTAAACCTCAGCATTTTTATCAATTTAAGGTAGTGTTAAAACCCTCTGGGGTGCTTGAGGTCAGCCCGTGGTAAGGGTGGAATTACTCATACTAATTTTCTCACAAATTATGTGAAATTAAAATTTTTAAAATTACTGACGCGCTCGATATTATTGTCTTCGGGTTCTTCCTTATCCCTCCTTTTATATCACTCATAACTCTTGATGCAATTCATCGCTCTTGAGAACTTTGTACCGATCGCAGTACAATCGATCGATATTGCATCTGAGGAATCTCCCATGTCAGAACCGTTTTCTACTGAGATTAGCGATCGCATCTGCACTCACATGAACGAAGACCACGCTAGTGCTGTCGTGCTATACGCTCAAGCATTTGGCGACCAACCAGAGGCAACAGAAGCTCAAATGCTCGCTATTGATGCGAACGGCATGGATTTAACCGCTAAAGTCAACGACGAAACAGTGCCTGTCAGAGTTAAGTTCGATCGCACTTTAAAAGACGCCGAAGATGCTCACCACACTCTCATTGAAATGGTGAAACAAGCTCGAAAAGTTGCTAAGTAGTCAATTGCGGACTATCCTGTTATAATTTTAACGTTCGCAGTACAGACTTTAGTCCGCTTAAATAGTTGTTAAGGACTCAATTCCTTACTACAAACCTTGACTCCGGTTAAATCCTTTTTAAGGGCTAAAGTCCTGACTGCCAACAAAATATTTAATAAAGTTGAATATACATCTAAAATATCAAATAAAATGACCGAAAATTACCCTCAATCCCGAGAATTAGATACCGTCAAGGGCAGTACAAATAACCACTTCGACGCCCTGGTAAAGCGAATAGATTTGATGATTCGCGCCCGCTATTCGCTGCTGTACATTGTCGGCGCGGAGGAGGAACCAGTCGAAGCCGTAATTGCCCAAGTAGCGCTGCAAGTAACTCCCGCGCGCCGAGTATTGTTCTGGGATCTCGTGCGGGGCTGGGAAGATAACGGTTCTGGGAAAGGTTCGGTAATGGCGGCGCTCGATCGCGTCAGCAAAACTGCTGTTGAAGAATATACCATATTTGTACTGCGGGATTTGCACCCAACTTTGAAATATCCATACAGCGAAAAAAGCGCGCCGGTAGTGCGAGAATTGCGGAATTTAACGCGGGAATTGAAGCGCAGCAAAAAAACTATAGTTCTTACTTCTCACACGCTGGAATTGCCCGAAGAATTGAAAGAAGAAGTAACAGTAATTGATTTTCCTTTGCCCAACGTGCAAGAAATCGACAGTTTAATTTCCCACGTTGTGGAAAAGCCGCAACAGTTGCAAGTTAGCGGTTTAGCAAGGGAACAGTTGGTTAAAGCTTGTCAGGGTTTGAGCCGCGCTAGAATCGGGCGGGTTTTGGCTAAAGCTTTGGCCGCCAAACAGCAAATTAACGAGTCAGATATTGACGGAGTTTTGGAGGAAAAACAGCAAGCAATTCGCCAAACGGGCATTTTGGAGTTTTTCAACTCCCGAGAATCCCTAAAAAGTGTGGGCGGCTTGGAGAATTTGAAACAGTGGGTAAAAATGCGGCAAGATGCTTTTACTGACGAAGCGCGTCGCTACGGCATACCCAATCCTAAAGGAGTTTTGTTAGTAGGAATTCAAGGAACGGGCAAATCTTTATCTGCGAAAACTATTGCTTCCGAATGGCGTTTGCCGCTGTTGCGGTTGGATACTGGGAGATTGTTTGGCGGCGTGGTCGGGGAAAGCGAAAGCCGCGTCAGGCAAATGATACAATTAGCAGAGGCGATCGCACCTTGTGTTTTGTGGATCGATGAGATAGATAAAGCCTTCGGCAACATAATCAGCGGCACCGACGGCGACTCGGGAACTTCGCGCCGGGTATTCGGCAGTTTGATAACTTGGATGCAGGAAAAAACCAGTCCGGTGTTTATCGTCGCAACTGCAAATAACGTGCGAATTTTGCCGGCAGAGTTGCTCAGAAAAGGCAGGTTTGATGAAATTTTCTTTTTAAATTTGCCCTCTGAATCGGAACGGCAAGATATCTTTAAAGTGCATTTGCAGCGTTTGCGGCCGACTAGATTGCGCGAGTTTGATTTGGGAGTTTTGGCGAAACGCGCTGAGAATTTTAGCGGTGCAGAAATTGAGCAAGTCGTAATAGATGGATTGTACCGGGCTTTTGGCACTTTTGTAAACGGACAGCGCCGGGATTTGATGACCGAGGATATTTTGAGGGCGATCGAGGATACAGTACCTTTAGCTGCGATCGCGCGCTCGCAAATAGAAGATTTGAAGCGCTGGGCGGCGGAAGCGGGCGCGAGAACAGCATCTAACGATACTCACTTAATTGATGAATTGAAACGCTACAGCCAGCGGCGAAGGGATGCGCTCGACAATTAACTTAATTTGCCATCTGTTTGTAGTCAGGACTTCAGTCCTTATTCCTGATTCACCAAAACTTGCTCGGACTAAATTCCTCACTACAAACCCAATCTAAAAATATCCGCAAGAATACCATTTTCCTCAACCATTCTCCCCGCATCCGGCGAATCGTAAACCACTAACAGCGAATTCAGCTCCCCCAAATACGGAAACAGGCTCAACCCTTCAGCATTGTCCGTACCAACCTTAAAAGGCAAGTCAAACAATACCTCCAAATCTCCCCCATCTTGCCCAGTAATACTGTCGCCCGAGCGCCCTAAAATCCCCTTTAACCGAAAAACCCTCATCGCCCCCGATAAAGTCATCGTCGGCCCGGCTAAAACAATCAAATCTTCCCCGTTCCAGCACAATTCTCGCACGCCCAAACCGTTCAAATCAACAAAATGTTTGTTGTACAATTTCCCTTTTTTCCCAATCGCCTTAAGCCTTAAAACTCCCGGTTCTGCCTCTTCAACTTCTATTTCTAAAATTATCGCCCAACCCCGCAGCACCGGCCCCCGCAAACCGAGCAAAATGCGATCGCCCCGCACCGCCAACCCTTCAATATCAAAGCCATTTTCTTTACTCGGAATCGGCACAGATAAATATAGACCGAGGTGGCTGTCATCTTTGAGCGCGTCTGTCAGCAAATTGCCCGTTTTTGTCCGCTGAAGGCATCCCACTTTCTGTTCCCTTTGATTGTCTGAATGGGAAATTGACTCGCACAAAATCCCGTCTTTCATAGGAATGCGCGCCAGCAAATAACGGTTGACATCTGTCTCGATTTCTGCTAATCTTTTAATGTCTTTGTCTGCGTCTTTGCCTTTAGCTTTGTTGCGTTTTGTGCTGTGAGAACCGACCAGCCAAAGATAATCGCTGCTGAAATCAATTCCTTCAATATCGATTTCGGATTTTCCAGGTAGATCGATAAAATCTGCGATCGCAAATCTTTTATGTTCTCCAAAAATATGAGGCGCCACAGGCGACAAACGCTCGATCGAAGTCGTTTCATCGGAACCCAGCCACAAATGGCCATCGGGAGTTAAAGCAACAGCGGATAAGTCTGTAATAAGCTCGGCGGCTTCGCTGTTGAATTGCAGCAGCAGCCGGCCGAGCAAAAAAGATTCTGGCATAATTATTAGCACCAAAACTATTCTTAGGGTAAGTCATTATAGCTAAAGTTGCTTGAAATTGATATCTTGCCACAGTTGTAATAGTCAGCCGGGGGATTAATTCCCCCTCTCAAAGCTTGCATTCGGTTAAAAGTGAGATGTTGCACCATTATCAATAAGGCTTTTATGGGCGGGCTAGGAGCAACGGCCTACAAGAAAGAAAATTCATCTGTTGTGGAACAGGCATCTTGCCTGTTCATGACAGAGGTGCAAGATGTGAGTTAAAACCCATTGCAAATTAAAACAGAAAACTAAAACAAATATCCTCCTCAAGCCTGATAGCGAGGACTTCCGTTTTGAGATAAGGATTTTTAACCCCTAGCGGGCCAAACCGCAGTCGGCGGTGATTATTCCGCAAACCGAACCTCCACAGACGGATAACACCCTAATGGAAGCATTAACATCGCCGTTACGTTTCGTTACGATAAGGAGACAGAGAGAAAAACCTCTCATTCGTAAAATCAGAGGTAGCCATTATGAACGGTACATTTCGCGTCGGCAACCTGTTTGGGATTCCCTTCTTTGTCAACGCATCTTGGTTTTTAGTTCTGGGTTTAGTAACCTGGCAGTACGGCGGCGCACTAGCTGCCCTGTTTCCCACATTGGGCCCCGTAGCGCCCTGGATGCTGGGATTATTCACAGCGTTACTGTTATTTGCTTCCGTCTTAGCCCACGAATTAGGACACAGTTGGGTAGCCATTAAACAGGGAATTGGCGTGAAATCAATTTCGCTATTTCTGTTTGGCGGACTGGCTAATTTAGAAAGAGAATCTAAAACCCCAGCCGAAGCATTTTGGGTAGCGATTGCAGGCCCGTTGGTGAGCTTATTTTTATCCGGTTTGTTAACAGCGATCGGCATCGGTGCTGGTCTCACAGGCCCCGCAGCCGCCATTGTCGGACTTTTAGCTTCCATCAACTTAGTTCTAGCCTTATTTAACTTAATTCCCGGCTTGCCCCTCGACGGCGGCAACATCCTCAAAGCGATCGTCTGGAAAATTACTGGCAACCCTTACAAAGGTGTAATTTTTGCTAGCCGCGTCGGTCAAATAATTGGTTGGATTGCCATTGCTACAGGCGTATTCGGCAATATTTGGAATCTAGTAATCGGTTGGTTCTTACTGCAAAATGCCGGTCAATCTGCCCAATATGCCACAGTCCAAAATAAACTGGCAGGGCTGACAGCCGCAGATGCTGTGACCCCCGAAAGTCCGATCGTGTCCCAAGACTTGTCCCTCAGAGAATTTGCCAACAACTACGTGATCGGTAGCACTCAAACCTGGCGCAGATTCCTGGCAACAGATGATGCCGGACAATTGGTAGGGGCGATCGACCTAGACGACCTCAAAACCATTCCTACCGGAACTTGGCCCCAAGTTTTAGTTAAAGAACTCCTGAAGCCGATCGAGTTTTCCACAACCGTCAAACCCGAATTATCTCTCCTCGAAGTCGTCACCCTTCTAGAACAACTCAAAGTACAAGAACTACCCGTCATTCGCGAAAATGGTGTCCTTGTCGGACTTGTAGAAAAAGCTGAAATTGCCCGCCTGCTACAAAGACGAGCCGAAGCGAACCCCGCTTAATATCCTCAGATACTTGACAAATAACACCAGTTTCCCCCCAAAAATGCAACTGTAGCCCCGTGCTTCAAACTCTGGTAGTCATCAGCCATACCCAATTCTTGAATCGAAAATCGAAAATCGACAATCGACAATCGTATAACAGTTAACCCCCTCGATTTCCCCTTAACAAAAGGGCGATCGGGGGGGTTAACTGTAGCTGGACAAAAGCCCAGTGAAACACTAAATTATTAGCTGCCAATCAAGGATGATAACTATAATAGTGTATTGATCATCTGAGCGAGGACGCTATGCCATCTCAGCACTTTTCCTCTCAATCCGAAACAACAGAGTCAAAAGTTCTGCCTGCTCTGACAAACAATATATTACCAGAGGCTCTCACCCCTCACCCCACAGCTCAATTACAAAAATCAGCGCTGACGGTTTCCGCAGCTCAAGATATCATTTACAAATTTTTTATATCTCACATCAAAAACTCGGCCTCAGAAGTAGTTTTTCAACAATTTCAAAACATATTTATCCAATTAATTCCTCCAGCTAACCCCACATTAATTCAAGCTTTAGACACAATAATTAAATTTGACTCTCAACTAGAATTTAACTACTTATTTAAGCGCTGCATTTACATCTTATTAAATAACTGGATCACTCAGAAACAATACCAACTGGCTCGCGACTTAATTAACATTATTAGCGATAGAACCCTTCGGGAACCCCACCCCGACAATTGTCTCAAAATACTGAGAGTGTGGCTGACAAACTTTCTCAGTAGCAAAGACTATGAAGACCTAAAGTTATTTGTATTAAAGTACGAGGACTACCAGCCACTACAAAATCACTGGACTTCTCGCTATCAGCCTTATTTGCTCGCCGCTCAATATCTAGATGCTAAAAACACCCCCGAAGAACGCCAAGCTGCCAGACTATTGTCGCAGCAGCTCAAAGAAAAATACAAGTTTGACCTAGCAATGTATACCTCTCGCTCTCAGTCTGCCACATCCCAATTAAATAATTATCATAATCCCACACTTTTAGGAGATGAAGCCCTGCGTTTAATCAAAATAATTTTGGTCAACAGCGGCTCCTTCAACTATCGCAGCTTAGCCACTATTTTTCTTAGAGAGACTCAAAATATTACTTACAAGCAGTTTAAGGAATCTCTAATTAAGTATTTATTTAATTACCAATCTAAACTTTTACGTACTGAGATTTATCAATCGCAAGTAATTAATGTTTTAAAGACTTTTCATCCAGAAAATGACGGAGAAACTTTGAACACCGGCCTGCATCTCAGAACTTGCAATTATCTAATCAAATGTTTGACTGTAGAAAATTCCGGCAAACCAACAGCCTTATTTCTACTGTTCGCCACTCAACTAAATCCTTTAAGGCTAGCAATTATAATTCTTAAACTTATTTTAATTTCACCCCATTCCAGAACCTATTTAGAACTTTGTTGTGCTAGATTAATTCAATACTATCAAGATGACTCGGCTACTGAATGTCAGTGGCTCATTAATTTTTTAGAATTGAGCCAGATTGCTTTAACTATTTATGGAGACAATGTTCAGTATAATTTAGTGAATATGTCAGACAAGCATGAAGAAGAGCAGTTGTTGATTGATATTGATAACTGTAGAATTTTTTCTCAACATAAACAAGTCATAAAATCTCAAGATTAGTCATCAGCCATTATTCATCAGTTATTAGCTGCGCCTTGCGTGTCCGACAGCAATTTTATCTGGTAAAGTTTTCCGGGAACAGTGTTCGCTAATTTATATAAGTTTGATAAGCTGGTGGTAGCTCTTCGGCGCTAGCATCGGGCATTTATCCCCTACTCAATATTTGCACTCGCGCCGAATAGATGAAAATAAATACGCCGCCCGGAGTTATCGTCGAGACTCCAAAGGGCAAATTTTCTACCAGTTGGGCAAATTTTTCTTCAGTTTGTGCCAAAGCTGGAAAAAACTTTTTCAGTTGAGCTGCCATCTCGTTGAAAGACTGCCCTAATTCGCCGACTTCATCAAGCCTACTGACAGTAACAGCGCGCACTCTCTGGCGGCGATATCTTTAGCTGCTTCGTTGAGCAGCAGCGGCAGCGTTACCCACCTAGCTGGCAGCACTCCAGCAATTGTCGATAGCAGCGCCGCCGAACAAAGTAAAATTGTAGTGCGGGTATTTTGGTTAATTTGCCCCATGAAATCGGATTCGGGAACTGCGATCGCAATCAGCCAGTTCAAACCGTAAACATCAGAAAACGGCAGCACTTCCACCAAATATTCCTGCCCGTCTCGCCTAAATTTCAGTTGCTGCGGCTGCTTAATGTCGCCAAAGCCCTCGAAGCGATGGTACAAATATTTAGCTGCGGTGCGAATGACAGGACTTTGGCTGTCTAAAACATTCACCCGCTCCAGTTGCTGCTTTCTTGGCATCTTTCTAAAGGGTGATTCTTGACTTGAACTGGCAACCAGCAAGCCCGATCGTTCGATCGCGAAAATTTGTCCCGTTTTGCTAAGCTTGATGCGATGGAGATATTGCTGAAGCCCCGAGAGCAAAAAGTCTACGGCACTAACTCCCAGTAATTTACCATTTCGATCGCGAATCGGTTGGCTGGCAGCAATAAAAACAGTCCCGGGAGTAAAACCAGGATAAATACTCGTCCAAATCGCTTTGTTTGTTCGCTGCGACAGCTTCTTTGTACCAGGGGCGCAGGCGGGCATCGTAGGTTGCCGGTTCTGCCTTTAATTTAGCGGTGCAAGTGCCTCGGCTGTCTGTAGCTAAGTATATGTTGTGAGAGTTGGTAGACTTGTTAGCTGCGACAATTTGCAAGCTGTTATCCGTGGGTTGCGCCAAATGCCGAGATATTCTCCTGATTTTTCAGCACCGAAGGATATCCATTGAATGCTTTTAAAACATCGCATTTGCTGCCAGAGGAACTTCTCTCCCCGAGGCTAGGGCCTTTCTAACTGTAAGTTTAATTCACCGCGCTCGATCGCTTCAGCGTTAAGTTTATTTACTCACTGCGTAGGTTCCAGAAAAGAAATCAGCTTTTCTTCAACTCTCTTCCGCGTCTGGGCGATCAATTTCTCGGCGAGCTCTTCGACTGCTTTGTCTCCGTTACGAAAGGGTGAAAGGACAGATACCCGACAATCCCGACTGCTGCGACGATTTGCAGCACCAAAGAGGCCACTACAAGGCGACGCAGGGAGATTTTTGTTTGGTGTTGAGAAGTTTTACTCGCGAATCGGGGCAACGGCATAGGCTGGTGACTAATTGCTCCCTAACACTTTAACTGTTCCTGCCTGTAATTTCACTTAGGGGCGATCGAGGTGTTTCCTTGCCCTCAAAACCCCTCCCACACAGACACATACAATTTTAGATTTTAGATTTTAGATTTTAGGTTAAATAATTGGGAATGAATCATGAAGCTCGTGCTTTCGAGCTTCGCTACAGTTGCATTCTTTTTTTCAACTGGTATGACGCACTGTTAGCTGAGAATACCTCTGCCATTTTCTTGCTTTGGTGGGTTTCCTAGCTCAACCAAACCTAATTCTTCCTTCAAACCTCTTCGGTTCATCAATTACATCCGTTAAATCCCGTACACAATTGGCTGCAGAACTTCTCTTCAACAGCTATGCGGAAAATCCCCCGCTTGTCCAAACGGATATAGCGAGGGGCGAGAATAGGTATTCTCGGAAAATATAAAGTGGTGGCACTGGCTTTTGTCGAGCCATTGCCATCTATAGAAGCCATACTTTTTTAGGCTCACAGAAAGATTTCAGAGCCAACTCTCTGCTTGCAGTCAATGCTTGAAGTCAAACCAACCAGTTCAAGCAAGAAGTCAAAGCAAGTCGTAAAAGCCTAGGATTCTTCTTCTTCTTCTCGATCAATTTGGCGCAGGTGAATGTGCTTGCGTCCCAGAGAGATTTCAAATTCATCTCCCGGCTGGAGTTCCATCTGTTTGGTGTAGGCAGCTCCAATCAGTAAGTTGCCGTTAGATTGAACGCTAATCCGATAGCTGGCAGAGCGTCCGCCGCGTCCATTGCCGTTTTGCTTCCCGTCTAGCTGAATGCCTTCTGCATCAATCAGCGCATTCAGGAATTTCATCATGTTGACCCGTTCTACGCCGTTCTTGGTAACGGTGTAGTAGCCACAGGCTCTAGCTTTTTCTTCCTTGGTAAGGTTCTCTAGGTCTTTGACCTTTTTGATCAGATCTTCGCCTTCAAGGGGTTCGATATTTTTCTTTTTAGCCATTTACTGAGTCCTGAAATATTCAACTGGTGTACGGATTTTTTCTCGGTTGGTTTTTGGTTTGACCAAGAAACTTTAGCTTTATAGCTGGTCGTAAAACCATATTACACCGATTGGCTCAATTGTTAACCACTATTATCTAAATATTTTTAACAACCTGTAGTCTTTCTTGAGGAGTAGCTGCAGCCGGTGCGAGCAATCTCTAAAGTCGGTAGCATAAGCTATCAGCTATCAGCTAGCTGAATATTTGCCCCGCTCTTAAAATCCCATGAAGTTAACCACACGCGGACACTACAGTGTCAAAGCATTACTGGATCTAAGTTTGCAACCTCGCTTTGGCCCGACATCGGTGAAATCGATAGCGAAGCGACAGGAGTTACCTGCTCCGTATCTAGAAAAATTGCTGATTGAAATGCGACGAGCAGGTTTAGTCCAATCTGTTCGGGGTGCCCAAGGAGGATATCAATTAGCCCGCCAGCCAGCTCAAATCTCTTTAGGACAAATCTTAGAGGCTGTAGGTGAAACTATTGAACCTTTACCTCGACATTTTCCAGACGCGACGCAAGCAGAGGACTGGGTAACATTCAGTTTGTGGAACCGATTGCACAAAAAACTTGCCGAAGCGCTGTACAGTATTTCCCTCGAAGACTTATACTATGATGTCCGCAGTTGGCAAGCGGCTCTTGGGGAAGAAACTAGCTTTATCATTTAAATGGTAAGTTCATTCATTCGATCGCCAGCAATCACACATGGACGCAACACTTGTTACCTACTTTGGCGGCTGTCACTGCGGAGCTGTCCGCTTCCGTGTCGCCGTTGACAAACACGAAGCATCTGATTGCAACTGCTCTATCTGTAAAAAGAAGGGATTTTTGCACCTCATTGTGCCGCCGGAACGTTTTACCTTGCTCAGTGGCGAAGATGTTTTGACCACCTATACATTTAATACAGGAACTGCTCAACATACTTTCTGCCGAATTTGCGGCATTCACTCGTTCTATCGCCCCCGATCGCATCCCGATCATTTCGATGTCAACGTCCGCTGTCTTGACTCAGATGCCATCAAACACTTTCAGATCCTACCCTTTGACGGTGTTAATTGGGAGGAGAACGTACACTTGCTCCGCGACGAAAGTAATCTCAGCAGTTAAAATTGCAGCTCAAGAATCAAAGTCCGCAAGGGTAGGAGTAGTTAAAACCTGCGCTACCATTGCGAGCGCTCTTGCTCGGACGGACTATCAAGTTTGACACAATATATAATGATGCCGGATGAATTTCCTGTTTTGATTTTAGCTGCGGTGTTGGATTATTCGATCGGCGATCCTTGGGGTTGGCCGCATCCCGTGCAGGCGATGGGTTGGGCGATCGACCGCTATACTAGACTTGTCTTTAATATATGGAATAATCCCGCAGGCAAAATGCCTGAAGCAGCGGATCGTCCCCCTGGCGAGCAGCACAAACTGCTGCTACGATGTGCTGGTACAATACTAGCGATCGGGTTGATTGTAGGCAGTTATACTGTCAGTTGGTCGATCGTCCAAGCTGGTAGTTGGGTGCATCCTCTTTTAGGTATTGCCCTAGACACCATTTTGCTGGCAAGCTGTTTTGCAGGTCGCAGTTTGAGGGCGGCAGCAGAGGATGTGCTAGCACCTTTAAATGTTGGAGATTTAGTCAAGGCGCGAGAAAGGTTGAGCCTTTACGTCGGCCGGGATACCGAAAACTTATCCGAGCCAGAAATTCTGCGAGCATTGTTAGAAACTGTAACAGAGAATGCAGTCGATGGTGTGACAGCACCGCTATTTTATGCCTTACTTGGGTTCGCTCTGCCGCATCTATTATTAAGTGTTACCGCTGGGCCGATCGATCCTAACTCGATGTGGGCGAGTGCTATAGTCCCCTTGGCGATCGCTTACAAAGCAGCCAGCACATTAGATTCTACGATCGGCTACAAAGAAGCACCATACACTGATTTAGGATGGTTTAGCGCCAAACTAGAAGACGTGCTGACGTGGATTCCTTGCCGCCTAACAGTGATTACTTTAGCCCTTATATCTGGCAAACCGATTTACATTTGGCAAATTTGTCAGAGAGATGCTGTTAAAGATGCCAGCCCCAATTCCGGTTGGAGCGAGTGCGTTTACGCCGCCATCTTGGGAGTACAACTAGGAGGTACCAATTCCTATCGCGGAGTTCTCAAACACAAACCGCTGTTAGGCGACCCGATTCACCCGATCGCAGCGCCGCTAATTTGCCAAGCATTGCAATTAACTCGGTATTGCTTTCTGATTTGGTTGGGACTATCATTGCTTTTTTATACCTTATTATGTTTGAGCTGCTAACGGATGACCTCACCCGAACAGTCCAGGAGGCATAAATAACGTATTTCTGTCATTGTTCGCGCTCCAAGCCTTGCAATCGCAGCATATCCTTTTCATCCGTTCGGGGTAAGTCCTGCAGAAGACACAGATCGGCCACCGACAGAAGCAAAAAAAAGTTTTGACCTTCGTTCAAACCCCCAAATTCATCTGTAAAGTCAATCTAAAATCTAAAATCTAAAATCTAAAATTGTTCGATCCGCCAACAGCCAACAATTAGCTCGCAGCAACCAATGACTAAAATTATCGAAATTTTATCCCCTGATGAAGTCAGGCGCAGTCTCACCCGCGTCGCTTCCCAGATTGTCGAAAAATCAGGGAATCCCTCGGAGTTAGTGCTGTTGGGCATTCATAGTAGAGGAGTGCCTTTAGCTCAAATTTTGGCAGATCAAATTGAAGTTCTCGAACAAGTCAAAGTACCCGTGGGCGCTTTAGATATTACCTTTTACCGAGATGACTTGGATCGAGTTGCGATGCGGACACCGGCTAAAACAGAAATTCCTTTCGATTTGACGGGCAAAACCGTGGTGTTGGTAGATGACGTTATATATAAAGGCAGAACGAGTCGAGCGGCTTTGAATGCGGTAAACGATTACGGGCGGCCGGAGAAAATTTGGTTAGCGGTATTAGTCGATCGCGGCCACCGAGAAGTACCGATTCAGCCGGATTTTACGGGTAAAAAGTTGCCGACTGCAAAGGAAGAACAAGTTAAGGTTTACGTTCAAGAACTCGACGGGCGCGACGGAGTGGAGTTAATTAAGGGTTGATATAGTTGACCTTGGCATCGGAATAATCATTTTTGGAGTGCAGTGCGATCGTCCCCGCGCAGCGCCCGCCATCTCAGAAGCGAGCAGATATAATGTGGAATTGATTAAGGGTTGATATCGTTGACCTTGGCATCAGAATAATAATTTTCCGAGTGCAGTGCGAGATCTTGAGATCGCGATCGACCAAATTTCTAGTTGGCGATCGCACTTGCGACCTCAGAAATGAGGTTTCTTGGTATATTTTTCGTTACTGCTGGCAAAATTTTCGTAGAAACCCGGTTTCTAGCCGCCCATCCGTCTAAAACTGGTATCTGGGAAGAAACCTGGTTTTTAGCCAGAGCGCGGAGCGTCGTGATTGATTTTAAATCGGCAGTGCAGGAGTTGAACCTGCCTGGGGCGAATTATGAGTTCGCTGCCTAAACCGCTCGGCCAACTGCCGTTAAGTCGATTTGTTCGACCTAACTGAAAATGAAGTATAACATAATTTCCCAGTCCGTGCTAGAACTAGAGAACAAAAATCAAAATCTTTAGATCTGCTGATTCCCCGATCGCCTCTTAGCCAATGTGCTGGAGCCGATCGACCGGACAAAGCAGTGTCTAGGACTCGGCATAAACTTATAGGCAATGGCAGTGAATTCGACGGTAGTGCTGACTCTAATTCTGCTGGCTCTGATGTTTGGAGCAGGCGTGACGAGTTCTGTTTGGGGATTTACTATAGGTCGCGAAGCCTTGCAAGGAACGACTCAACCCGATGTTCGTCCCAGCAACAATGCTGGCAGCGGCAAGCCTGGAAAGACGGCTAGCAAAGACCAAGTGAGCATTTTGAAAGAAAAAGACATTCTCACCACCGTCAAAGCACGGGTAGAAGGTCGCGATCCCGAAAAAACAACGGATCAAGCAAATACTAAAACAGACAAGGCAAGCTCTAAACCAGCCGCGGCAAAAAAACCGGCTGCACAAAATGCTAGCGCCAAGTTTCCCCTGAACAGTCGCGACGGGGGAATAACCCTGGAAGTGAGCGCGGCCAGTCAGCGCAACAATTCCATGCTGCTAGACGTGAGCATGAAAAATGAAGGCTCCCAACCTGTGAGGTTTCTCTACAGTTTCTTGAACGTTACTGACGATCGCGGTCGGGCCCTGAGCGCGACTGCCGAGGATTTGCCGTCGGAACTGCCCCCCAACGGGCAGGTGTTTTACGGTACGGTGAGTATTCCCACAGCTTTGCTGGAAAATGCTAAAGAAGTTTCGCTGACGCTGACAGATTATCCAGGTCAAAAACTTCAGTTGCAAATATCTGGCATTCCAGTGGCGAAGTAAAATAAAAGAAGACCAAACCTGCAGACAGATTCTCAGGTTTGATCGAGAAAGTTTTTTTAGGGAGCATTGTGTCACTTTTAGGGGCGAGAGTGCAGGAGATATCTGATTTACCCGCGATGAGTTTGACAGAGGTGCTGTCGCGGTTGCTGTCAGTGCTGTTGCTGATTGCGATTAATGCCTTTTTTGTCGCGGCTGAGTTTTCGATGGTGACGGTACGCCGATCGCGCATCAATCAGTTAGTGGAAGCTGGCGACGTTGCAGCTTTAACTGTGCAATCTTTGCAGCAAAGTATTGAGCGATTGCTCTCGACAATGCAGTTGGGAATCACTCTTTCTAGTTTAGCTCTGGGCTGGATTGGGGAAAGTACGATCGCCGTGCTAGTCCGAATGTCGATCGGCTATTTGCCGCTGCCAATTTACCTCAAGTCTGCGATCGCCCATTCTTTTAGCATATCAATAGTAACTTTTTTGTTGCTAGCTTACCTGCAAATCGTACTCGGCGAACTCTTTCCCAAATCTGTAGCGTTGCTGTATTCCGAACAGCTAGCCAGAACTTTAGGGCCTCCGAGTTTATTGATTGCCCGTTTGTTCAAGCCCTTTGTGTCGTTTCTCAATCAATCTACTCGATCGCTCTTGCGGTTTGCGGGCATCGAATACGATCTAAGGCATCGCCCGGTTACTCCCGAAGAACTGCAATTAATTATAGCTACTTCCAGCGAATCCAGCGGCTTGGAAGCAGAAAAGCGAGAATTGCTCAACAACGTGTTTGAATTTGGCGAAGTTTGGGTAGAAGAAGTAATGGTGCCGAGGCCTAGCATTGTCGCACTTCCCAAGACGGCAACCTTTCAAACTTTGCTCGACGAAATGGCGATTTCTCACCATTCCCGCTATCCCGTGACGGGAGATTCTTTAGACGACATTATCGGCATTATTGGCTTCAAACAACTTGCGAAACCCTTAGCTGAAGGTTTGCTATCTCCCGACACGCCAATTTTACCTTGGATGGATTCGGTGAGGTTTGTGCCGGAGATGATGCTGCTGGGAGAACTGCTGCCTTTGATGCAGAGTTCGTCGGAAGAAATTGCGATCGTAGTCGATGAATTTGGTGGCATTTCCGGGTTAGTGACATTGCGGGATTTGATAGCCGAAATTATCGGTCGCAGCTACGAGTCACCCGACAGTAAAGAAATTGCTTTGCAAGTATTGGACGATCGCACTTATTTAGTGCAAGCGCAGTTAAATTTAGATGATGTGAATCAAATATTGAATTTGGATTTGCCAGTAACTGACGAATATCAGACAATCGGAGGTTTTCTGAGCTATCAGTTGCAAAGAATGCCGGCTGTGGGGGAAGTTTGGCGCGGCGAAAATGTGGAACTTACGGTTGTTTCTGTGTCCGGGCCGCGGTTGGATCAACTTCAAATTCACTTGTTGGAAGACGCTGCGGGCGATCGAGCTTTAGATGAAATTGCAGCAGCCGAGGGGGAAATTGTGGCAAAAGGGCGAAAGAATAACGGGTTGAGTAGTGTGGCAAAATTGTCTCATTAAGATTTTGATGAAAAGGGCGATCGAAATAGCGCAACTTTTTATACCAAATCTGAGTTAGCAACCCCGTTTATTCTTTAGTCTCTTAGAGAGGGAGGAGAGTTTATGGAGGAACGTTTTCAACCGCCGAGTCGGAATACTGTTTAAGCATAAGGCACCGGATCTTTCAGCCCCATTTCCTCAAAAGCTGCCAACCGAAGCCGACAAGAATCGCAAACGCCGCACGCAGTTTCACCCCCTGCATAGCAAGACCAAGTTTGCTCCCAAGGTACTCCTAATTTGTTGCCCAGTTGAATAATTTCTGTCTTTTTAAGTTCGATCAAAGGTGTTATAATATTAATAGCTTCTCCTTCCCTTCCCTGCTTTGTTCCTAACCGAAATACTTCCTGCATTGCTTGGATGTAATCGAGGCGGCAGTCGGGATAGCCGGAATAATCTAAAGCGTTGACGCCGATGTAAATTCGCTGAGCTTCTAGAGTTTCTGCGTAGGCGAGGGCAAAGCTGAGAAAGATCGTATTTCTAGCAGGAACGTAGGTAATTGGGATGTTTTGGGACATTTCTGCAAGATTGCGATCGATCGGTAATTCCATCTCATTATCCGTCAAAGCCGAACCGCCCCAAAGCGTCAGGTCAAAGTTTACTATCTGATGTGCCTTAACCGCTGCCGAAAGTGCGATCGCCCTTGCTGATTCCAACTCCCGCCGATGTCTTTGCTTGTAGTCAAACGAAATAGCGTAACACTCGCAGCCGTCGGCTTTGGCTTGATACAAAACTGTTGAGGAATCCAGCCCTCCCGACAATAAAATAACTGCTTTCACTTAAAACATCCTCACTAAAATTAACTTTTATATTTATATCAAATTAGGGGCAACTTGACAAGATAGCAATGCGGAATGCTTGGTAAAAGATGTTTTTTTGAACGAACCGCGAAGACGCGAAGTACGCGAAGGAAGAAAAGAGAAGGGACGTTTGTTGATAATTTATAGTGCCTGTTTAACTGGTTCCTAGGCTCTGCCTGGGAACCGAGATTTAGAGGCTCTGCCTCGCATTACGGTCAAGAAAATTGGAGCAGGCCCTCCGGATCTACCTTACCAGGCAGAGCCTAGTAACGAGTAGAAAGAAAATTTATCTTTTGTGGCACAGACCGGAGAGCCTGTTCTTGAGATTGATGCAGGATGTCAGATTTTAATTGCTAATAAATCATCGAGTTCGCGGTAATCGGGCAAAGTTGTATCAATTTTAATCCCCTGCCGCAAAACTGTGCGATCGCCCTGCGGTCTAGATAACAATTCGCTGAAATTCCGCGCCTTAAACAAAATCAAATCAGCAGGTAAAGCCACTGCAATTCGTCCTAAATTCGGCAATCCCATTAAATCGGCTGGAGTCTTTGTAACTGCACAGGGCCAGTCTCCATAAGGGCTATCTAAATGAGCGATGCGGACTGCCATATTAAAAACTTCCAAAACATCATGGTCGCCAAATCCGTAAAACGGATCGCGACAATTGTCGCTAGCAACTGCAACGGGAATTCCTGCTGCTTTGAGTTCGTGCAGCAGTGTCACTCCCCGCCAGCGCGGTGTATGCTGAGATTCTCGGTCTTGCAGGTAAAGGTTGCACATCGGCAAGCTGACAATGCCAATATTTGCTTCCTTGACTAATTCCAGAGTTTCTGTTACTAAATCTGACGGTTGTACGGCTAAACTACAGCAGTGTCCGCAGATTATTTGACCCCCAAATTCATGGCGGATGGCGGTTTTTGCGACTTCCCGCAATGTTACTGAATCTGGATCGTCGTTTTCGTCGGTGTGGAAGTCGAGGTTTAAATTTCGTTCTTTGGCTAAGGCAAAAACTCGATCGAGTTGTTTGTCTAAGTCGGGGTTGATATAGGCGACGCCGCCGAGAATGCCGCCAATTTGGGCAATGCGAGCGGCTAATTTTTCGCCGGCGGGTGTCAGGTAATAGTCGAGGGAAACCAGGGAAACTGCTTGCAAGATCAGCCGATCGCCCCATTCGGCTTGCAGCGCTTCAAATACTCCCAAACTAACGGTTCCCTGTTCGCCCGCGCTGTCGATGTGAGTGCGGATGGCCTGGGTTCCGTGGGCGTAGCTGCACTTGAGGCCAAACTCCATTCGCCGGTAAACATCCTCTGCATTCCAATTTTTTTGGGCATCAGCGCCTACCGCTTCGATCGCGCTGGCAAAAGTTCCATCGGGATTGGGCGATCGTTCCCAAATGTGGCCTTTGTCTAAATGGGTGTGCATATCCACAAAACAAGGCCAAACTAAGCCGCCCTGCAAATCTACAACTGAGATATCTCCAGAAAAGGATACAGGTTTTGTACCTGCTGGGATGATTTGGGCGATCGCCCCTGCTGCAATTTCCAAATCCACCAAACAAAAATTGTTCTCACTCCCTGCTGTCGCCACAGTAGAAGCTGACGGGGCGATCGATTTCATCTCTAGAAGAGACGCGGGCACGCGAGCATTTTTGAGCAAATAATTAGATGTACTTGGCAACATTAATTTTCTAAGTTAGTATGTATTTTATTGATTATTCAGCGCTACCAGTTGTAACTATAGCAACCCTTGCCGGAATTGTGAACATTTCTCTTTTCCTTTTTCTCTCTTTTATAGAGGCTCTGCGTCCTCTGCGCCCTGTGTGATTAGTTCAAAAAAACTCATGCACAAATGAAATAGAATCGCTAAAGAAACTTGGATTAAATAGGTAGATTTGTTGTTGGTACGGCAGCCCTGAGCACTGAAGCAAAAATATAAAAATTTTATATTTTTGAGGAGAGCGCGAAAATCAGTGTCACGAGTTTGGCTATGCCGGATACTTCCAGAGCCTGAATCCTGTTGCTATCATAAATCACTGCTTCAAATTGCAATTTCACTTTCAACTAACAGCAGCATCCATAGCAAAAGCCAAAAACAACTGTGTCAAAACCCAAGCATATAGTTTTAACATCCCACCCCGACAGATCCGGCACCAAACCTCATCCAATTTACTGGGGAGAAATCGATCCCCTGAAACGGGGGCCTGTGATTGGTAGCCTCACCAAATCGTCTCACCGGAATGCGATCGGCACTCATTCGGGTTCCTACTCTGTTTATCGCGCGCTAGCAGTTGCTTCCGGCGCACTCCAAGCAGATCACCGCCCGGATTTTACCAACACCTCTCCGGCCGCACACATCGGGCCGCACCCGAGTTGGGGCGATCGCAATTTAATTGTTTCTCTCGATCCCTTTGGAGGCTTGGTCAGCGAAGTTTATACTTCATTTCTCCAGCAGGGATACGATATTCGACCGACAATTGCGGTCACTAAAGCTCACATTAATATGCCGGAATTGCAAGATGCTATCGCTAAGGGGCGAGTGCAAATTGATGGCAAAATAGTCAAAGCAGGTGGCAATTTAGCAGTAACTAAAATTGCGATCGACCCGGTTTGGTATTTGCCGGGAATTGCTAGGCGGATTGGGGCTCAAGAAAGCGTTCTCCGCCGTGTCCTGTTCGAGCAAACAGGCGGAATGTTCTCGGATTTAGTGACGCGGCCAGACTTACACGTTTTCTTGCCACCAATTGGCGGAACTACGGTTTATATTATTGGCGATGTCGCGAATATTTCTGACCCGGATAAGCAGTTGGCGGTACGTGTACACGATGAATGCAACGGTTCAGATGTCTTCAGTTCCGATATCTGCACTTGTCGCCCTTATTTGGTACACGGGATGGAAATTTGCATCCAAACGGCACAATCAGGCGGTTCTGGGGTAATAGTTTACTTCCGCAAGGAAGGGAGAGCTTTGGGGGAAGTGACTAAGTTTTTGGTGTACAATGCCAGAAAACGGCAGGAAGGCGGCGATCGCGCTGATGCCTATTTTACGCGCACTGAATGTGTTGCGGGAGTTCAAGATATGCGGTTTCAAGAACTAATGCCAGACGTGCTGCACTGGTTGGGTATCTCTCGAATTGACAGTTTAGTTTCTATGAGCGATATGAAATACAATGCGATTATCAATTCTGGCATTCAGGTGGTCGATCGCATCCCCATTCCTGAAGATTGGATTCCCGCAGACGCACAAGTCGAAATCGTCGCCAAAAAAGCCGCGGGCTACTACACGCCAGACCCGGTGCCAGATGCTACAATTCTTGCAGAAGCGATCGGACGCGATTTAGGAGATTAAGAGGGCAAAGACGCGACCGATGGGACGCGAACAATCGCGTCTTTGCTAAACAAAATTTATTGCTGGTTTTTGATCAGTCAGGGTAGGTTATGGCTAATTTGCGTTCTAGTGTGATCGTAAAAACAGATATTTGCGGATATACCGCCAGAGTCAAAAAATTATCTCAGTCGGACTTGAGTAGTTTGTTAAACGAGCATAAAAATTTTGTTTCAGATATTAGCGCCAGAAATGAAGGCAGCGTGATTAAAGGGGAAGGTGATTCATTTTGGATAATTTTTCCCAGCGTCACAGCAGCGGCGGTAGCAGCCATAGAAATGCAGCAAGAATTGAGAGCGCAACAATCTAGCAAGGCGAACGACGAACGGTTGGCTATTCGCGTGTCGATTACATTAGGAGATGTCTTGCATCAAGATAAAGATATCTTTGGCGATACGGTGAATTTAACAGCGCGCATAGAATCAGTAACTCCGCCGGATGAAATATATTTGTCCCAAGCAGCATGGTTGGCGCTCAACAAAGCAGAAGTGCAAACGTCTTTTGTCAACGAGTTTTCTTTGAAAGGGATGAGCGAACCTGAAAAAGTCTACAAAGTTGACCAAAGTTATAAAACGCGAATCATCAAGAATCAAGCAATAATTAAAGCCGATTTGAGAGGTTTTATTGCTTATCAAGAATCTAATTCTATCAAAGATGTGGAATATTTGCTCACCAACTTTGATACTTTTGAAAAAACAATTTGCGAAGAATACGGCGGTACAATTCGGAGTATTGTTGGGGATTCGCATTTGTTGACTTTCCCGGAAGCTCACTCAGCCTTAGCGGCAATGGAAAGTTTGTGCGAGAATTGGAAACTTTTTATTGACGCCAATCAAATCCCTTGTGGCTTGTCCGTAGGAGTTGCTAAGGGAAATTTATATATATTTAGGTCTTGCACTTACGGAAAAGATATTAACATAGCCGACAGACTGGAAGATTTAAGTAAAATAGTATCTCCGAGTACCGAAAAAAACTCGGTGATAGTTTCCGATCAAGTAAAACGCGAAGTCAGCGGCTCGAAGTGGGAATATAAGCTGATCAAACTCGATAAAAATGTGATTTTAGATAATCTTTTAGATTACAGTCAGTTTGACTTTTTTCAAGAAAACGATGTTTACCGTTGTTTGGTGGTATGACGTTGAAAAATATTGAACTTGAGACTGTAGAATATCTGAGAACACCAGTTGCTATTCGCCAAAAGTGCGATCGGCTTTTTGATTTAGCCCGCCTAGACAAACTCCGCTACTTCCGCGTCGATTTATCCCAACTCGATAACGCAGCAAATTATGTAATTGATACAACGCGCCAACAGTATCCCGATTTTAACATTCCCTTTCACAGTCGCTGGCGACATTTTGAAGCTGGCAACTTGTCGCGACTCGCCGAATTGGATGCAGCAATAGCCGAATTTGCACTCATAGAGCAAGCTAAAATCAAATTTGATTTAGCAATTGTCAGCGTTTTGATCGATGCCGGTGCTGGTGCAGATTGGCAGTATTGTGAACCAGAAACCGGGCAGGTTTACCGCCGTTCTGAAGGGTTAGCAATAGCCAGCTTGCGGATGTTTTGTCAAGGTGTTTTTTCCAGCAATCCTGATTTTCCTTGGCAAGCTGATTCTCGCGGACTTTCTCAATTAAAACTAGAAACCTTAGCTGCGGGATTTCAGGTAAGTCGAGACAATCCGCTAGTTGGTTTAACAGGCAGATTAGAATTATTGCAGCGTTTGGGAAATGCGATTTGTCAGCATCCATTATTATTTGGCAGCGAAAACCCGCGTCCCGGCAATTTGGCAAAATACTTGCTAGACAATCGGGTTTCTGGAGTCAACACTGTGAAGGCTGCTGAAGTATTGAACGCTGTTTTGACAGGTTTTGGGGAAATTTGGCCGGGAAGATATGCAATTGGTGGCGTTAATTTAGGCGATGTTTGGCGGCATCCGGCTTTAACAGGAGAAAATCTGGGAGATGAATTCGTGCCGTTTCACAAACTCTCGCAGTGGTTGACTTATTCGCTGTTGGAACCGCTGCAAGAACTTGGTTTAGAAGTCGCGGGATTGGATGAGTTAACGGGATTGCCGGAGTACCGCAACGGCGGTTTGTGTTTGGATATCGGGCTGCTGCGGGCAAAAGATTCGGCTATTTTTGAGCAGAGTTATTTGCCGGGTTCGGAAGTTATAGTGGAATGGCGATCGCTGACTGTGAATCTTTTAGATAAAATTGCCGCAGCTATTCGAGAAAAGCTGCATTTGAGTGCGACAGAATTGCCGCTGGTGAAGATTTTGCAAGGAGGAACTTGGGCGGCGGGGCGGAAAATTGCGGGCGAATTGAGGGCTGGTGGAGGGCCGCCAATTCAGATTGAAAGTGACGGCACTGTGTTTTAGAGGGAAGAAGGAAGTTCGGCAACGGATTCTGTAACGGATGTAACGGATGTAACAGATGTAACGGATGTCAGGAAGAAGGAAAAGGGAAGAGGGAAGAAGCAAGAAGGAAGAGGGAAAATTATTCCCTCTTCCCACTCAAAATTCACAATTCAAACCTGAAAACTATTCCTCACACTACACTCCCACAAGCTGCTTAGCGGCAAGCTCGATATTTGACGTGATAAACTAAACCGCGATGAGCCAAATCGAAGGAGTCAACGGTGGCCATGCCGGCACCGCGGGCTGTCATCGCAGCATTTACTCGCATATTTACACTGTCGCCGCAGCGAGACCAAACATTAGCTACAGTGGCTAAGCTATCTCGAACATTGTAGTTAGTTTCGCCGCTGAAATTCCGAGAAAGGACTGGGCCGCGGGTTCCAGCGAAAAAGTATTCTGCTCGCAGGTTGGCTGTGGTTTTAGGAGCCACGTAGCCGCGGTAATCAGCATCGTAGATAGAAATTTGGTAGCCTTGGGGTACTTTGATGGGAATGCTCAGATTGCAGCTTTTCCGGCTTTCTGTTGAGACATTTCCCTGGGCTGCAAACTTATCAAATAGGATGGTGAGTTCTTGACCGTCGGGGCTGACGCTGACGCTGGCGGAGCGATCGGGGCAACCGCTACCACCGTAGCTTGCACCTAAAATTTGAACCAGCGGATTAGCCAAGGCGGGGCTGATAGAAGCAGTCATTAATGCCGTAGCTAGCAATAGTTTTACAAACTTCATGGATGTTCTCCTTAATAAGCTCAGGTGTGTGTTAGGAGCACCCTAAAAAATGGAAGCCAACTTTAGGTAAGCTTCTTTAAACTTGGATAAGGCAGCCTTTATCTTGAAAGATGAAAAGCCTGTCAAGCCAAGCTGATGACCTGAATTGCATTACCTATATCTGGTTTTTTCGATTAATTCATTAATCGAAAAAATTGGTTTTCTGCTGATACTTTCTAAGATTCATGTCGGCTCGTAAAAGTTCCGGAAGATTTCGGTGCGAAACTCCGGATCTGTGTTAATGGGCTTGGACGGAGCGCGAGACAGCGAAACCAGTGGGGAGGCTTTTGGGCCCGGATCTGCGTTCTTAGGAAGAGTGCGGGAAGGAGAGGAAACGAGAAAATGAGATATTTGTGTATTTTTAACCTCGCATACTTAGTGTCGCCCAGCGCGGATGAAAGGCAAGTGTAGAAGTAGTTTTATTGGCGCGGTATTTGTGTTTTCAATAGGGGTTTGATATAAGTAGTTCAGGACGCCGGGGCGGCAGAAACCGGGTTTTTTTGCGTCAAGAATGCCTTGATGGCTGATAAGTTAGAATAAAGCAAATTAATTCTTCAAAAAAATGAGTGCTAAAGTTACTGTCATCGACCATCCTTTGATACAGCACAAGTTAACTCTAATGCGGCAAACTCAAACTAGCACGGCGAAATTTCGCCAACTGCTGAAAGAGATTGGAATGCTGCTAGCCTATGAAGTGACGCGAGATTTGCCGCTAAAATACGAACTAATAGAAACGCCGATCGCCAAAATGAATGCACCGGTGCTGGCGGCAGAAAAGAAAATTGTTATTATTTCGATTATGCGCGCCGGTCAGGGACTGTTAGATAGTATTGTAGAGCTGATTCCGTCTGCGAGGGTAGGACATATTGGTTTGTACCGCGATCCGACAACTCGGATGGCGATCGAATATTATTTCAAAGTTCCCCACGATATCGAACAGCGAGATGTTTTAATTGTCGATCCGATGTTGGCTACTGGTAATTCAGCAGTCGCGGCAGTGGATAGGCTGAAAGAAGTTAATCCGAAGTCTATTAAGTTTTTGTGCTTGCTGGCGGCACCGGAGGGAGTGGGGCACTTTCACGAACAACACCCTGACGTGCAGATTTATACGGCTGCTGTTGACGAGTGTTTGGACGAACACGGCTATATTGTACCCGGACTCGGAGATGCAGGCGATCGGCTTTACGGCACTCTCTGAATTCAATAAAATGATTTTGGGCTGTATATGCCAATACATTCATTAAAAAATAATTTTACTAACATAAGTAGTGGTTTGATAGTGCCATACAATGTAAATTGTAAGATTTTAATGTCAGGAAAAGCCTATATAGAGCAAGGGTTGTAGGATTTTCTTACATTAAATTCGTAAATTGCATTATCTAGATGTATTTACTGCATCTTATGGGTAAAATCTCTGCCTTTAGTGTAATTAATCGCAGGAATTAGTTCATAAGATAGATGTATGATGCTAACCGTTTGCGATCGACTACTAACATTTTTTGGACGAGGAAAAAAACAATGGAGACTACAGCACAGAAAGAAGCCCCAACTCAGCCTGTTGAGGAAGTGAAAATCAACAATATCAACAGTTTGGAGTTTGAGCTTTGGGCTAAAGCGGTGAAACGGCAGATGATTGCAGCACTCTCTAAAAAGGGCGCGATTTGACATCTCTGGGTTTTTTGTGTGCAACTTGTGTTAATTTAATTAACAAAATTTTTGTCTGCATGGTTGTCCAAGAGCGATAAGTGGCTAGGGGAAGAGTTTTGAGATTGCGCCTCTTTCGGAGTTGCGGGAGGGGGAGAAGAGAGCATTTTCCTTTTTCCTAGTTTTGGACGCATGGGTCGCAGGAAACCGGGTTTTTTTACGAAAATACTTCTGTTGCAATCGGCAGAAATGGTAAAAAAACCCGGTTTCTTTGTATCAAGAGTGCCTCCGGGACTGTTCTGTCTGCCGAATGCTTTCTGCCAGATTACGATCGCTTGTCAACCGCCGCCAGCAAGCGCAGACTTCCGTCTTGAACCTGCACTGCTTTCACCGTTCCCACAGCAACTCTTTGTTGACCGTTAGCCATCGCTACCTCAATCTTAATCTTGGGGTCAGCCAGTAATCCCAGCCGCCCCCAGAGCCACTTAACTTGAGTAGCAGGAAAAGAGCGCACTTCTACATCTGAAAAGGGCGAATTAACCCAGCGGCTACCGTCGTAAAAACTCGCTACTTGCACCTGATACCAAACTTGTTCTCCGGCCAATTTTAACTCGTTGTTCGGTTCGGGTTCCAGCCACTCAGCGGGATTGACACTGCTAATTAAAGTAGCAGAACCCATAATTTGACTTTTGTGGGCTTCTAAACTTTCAGCCTGAGAAACTGCTTCCTGAAGTTTGTTGACTAAATTCCGAATTCGACTTCTTGTTTCGCTGTCAGTATCTGATTGCTGGTCGAGCCAATTCATCGCCTCGCGAGCTCCGTCTTGAGAAGCTACAATCAGAGCACCCCAAGCCTTGACATCGGCGTCAGCGGCATTCACTCTCAAGGCGGCGTCTATGCGGTTCCAGATCCGCCCGCTGTCATTTTTGAGGGTTGTGGCTATTTCGTTACTGTTGCTCGGATCGGCTTCAAATACTTGCAAAGCTTCGGCCCAGCGGCCGTCGATCAATTCTGCGAGAACTTGTTGACCGGGACTGGCCCAAGATGCGATCGCCTGCGCCCGAGTAATTTTAGCGTGAAATTCGATCGTTTCTAGCTGAGCTTGCGCGACAGCAGGCCAATTTTTGCCAGCTTTCCCCTTCGCCACACGCATGACATTTAATGCTGGAGACCACAGCCCGCTTTTCGCCAGCCGCAGCCCATTTTTGTAAGTCTCGTCATTGAAAGCAATTTCTTCTAAAGAAATCGCCGTTAACTGAACGGGGTTCGGCAAAAATTTGCGCGGGCCAATTTGATAAAGGGTAAATTGCGGCTCTAAACCAACTGTTTGGTCGATCGCCAACTGCGGGTTTTCCCCCTTAACAATTTGCTGCCAATTCGGCGGTTGTCCGGCCGCACTCGCCCACTCCAACAGCGGCATTAAATGATTTTGGCTGGGGTTGTAGCGAACGACTTGTCCGTAGGGAATTTTCCTGTCGCCCCGCTTTAGTTGACCGCTGACATTAAACCAAATGCCTGAGGCGGGGGGCTTTCCGTCAAAGCGGCGCAGTTCTGTTAGGGGTAGCGACTGATTCGAGGCTTGATTGTCAGATGTAGAGTCAGGTAAAGAAGCAATGACAAAAGATTCCGCCGGGCCTTCTACGTTCACAGAACTTGCTAACTGAAAATACTGCTCTTTATCGGAACTGCGATCGGGCAACTGTACTCGCTTGTACACCCGAAGTTCGACAATTTGACGGCAAGGATTTTTGCAAACAGTAGAAGCCTTAACAGTTCTTTCTACCATCACCGGCAATAGCAAATCGGAAATAGAATTATCGCGGGATTGATCGACGGGAAGCGGCAGGGGTTCTCCGGTTACGAATCCCAATTTGCGGATGCTGGCTTTGATTTGATCGAGAGTTTGGATCGAATCTCTGCTACCTGTAGGCAGGCGCGACCATTCCGGCACAAACTGAGAGATCAACCTGTTGCCATTGGGATCGACAATTAGCTGATAACTCAGCCAAGCGCCGCCTCCCATCAAAGCTGCACAGCCAGCCAAGACGCTGAGGGCTGTCAAATTAGCTACCAGTCTTTTCCAGGGATATCTGGCGCGAGTTCGGGGAGTAGGTATTGGAAGCTGGGACTCTTGAAGATTTTTCGCGCGTCGGGTTTGGCGACGGCGCCTTGTCGGAGGAGGAGCAACTTTTCGATTTTCTGGGGGTAAGGCTCGATTTTTTGAGGGGTTAATTTTGTGTTCCATCATCCCATTTTAGAATTTAGATTTTAGAATTTAGGGTTTAAAATTGCAATAGCCGATCGTACTGCCGACCTATGATATCCCAAGTGTATTGGCTTTCCACGAGCGATCGCGCGCTGACAGAAAGATCCTGTCTTAGCTGCTGATTTTCAAACAAACTGGTAATCGCCTCAACATACTCGTGAACTTTGTTCGCCCGCAAGGCCCTTCTCGGTTGTGGGCCGCCATCGACGGCTAAACCCTCCAAACCTCGATCGCTGGCAACGACGGGGGTTCCCGCAGCCATCGCCTCCAAAGTTTTATTTTTAATCCCAAAACCTATCCGCATCGGCACCACACAAACAGCAGCTTGATGCAAATATTCTGCCACCCTTTGCACCCGACCTACTACTTGAATTCCCGGGAGTTTCCCCAAGGCGAGCACTTCCGGGACTGGCGAAGCCCCGACTAGGGTGAGGGTAGCATCAGGATACCGCTGCTGCAAAGGCGGCAGTATTTGCAAACTGAGAAACCGCGCCGCGTCAATATTGGGCAAATTGTTCATTGCGCCTGCAAAAATTAAGGTGTGTCCTCCCGGATCGATCGACCGGTACGGAAATTGAGTTAAATCTACGCCGTTAGGAATTACATCTACGGAAGGTACAAAAAAATCTTGTTTTCCTCGCACCTGAACCGGAGACAACAGTAATTCTAGGAGTTGCTCTCTGTCTGTGGATGTGGTCGCAACAATGCGGGAGAATTTGGAACAGTAGCGTTTTTCGTAGCGGGCAAGTAGCGGTAAATTTAGTCGATCGCGCAGGGGTTTTTCCGAGGTGCCGGTTGCTAACATTTCCCTGCAAGTTCCCCAAACGGAACTGTGAATGTTTGCCACTGTCAGCAGTTTTTGCCGCCATTCTGGACGCACGTAAATCTCATTAACGCTGTGCTCGCAGGTGACAGCATCGCATTTGCCTGCTGTTACCAATTCGTCTGCCCAATTCTGCATTGCTTGGGAGTAGCTTGAGAGTACGTTGGGTGGTGTACCCGACTGCAAAAATCGACCAAATCTGTGGAATTTTCCTATTATTTTAGAGAACCCCCCCTCAGTCCCCCCCTTATTAAGGGGGGGAGGTAAAAATCCTTCCTCAGTCTCCTGGTGGAGTCTTAGCCCCCCCTTAGCAAGGGGGGGTTGGGGGGGTGTCTGCGGATGGGGAAAAACTGCCAATTCTGCAACTTGCTGGCGCAATGTGTCGATTTGTGCATCGGTGACATCGGGCGATCGCACAGTGCCGAGAATTACCTCATGCCGCTGGCTCAAGTATTGTAATAAATTAAACGTCCTCACCTGAGTTCCTCCGCGGCTTGGCGGATAGGGAAAAGTCGAGGAAAGCATCAAAATCTTCATGGGATGTGGAATAAATTAAAGTTGCCGCTTGCGCGATAAAATTGATTGATTAAATCTTTTTAACAATCTTCGCACCTATGGACGAATTATCTGTTAAGGCCCTGCTCGAAGACTTGAAAAAGTCCGACGAAAGCGTGCGCGATCGGGCAACTACAGAACTCTGGCGCACTTGGTTTAACCAGAAGGGTGACTATGGGATGCAAATTCTCAGGCGATCGCAAGTTTCGCTGGATGCAGGCGATGTTCACCACGCTTTGGATTTGCTGACGAAACTGATTGCGGAAGCGCCGGATTTTGCTGAAGCTTGGAACCGGCGCGCCGTACTTCACTATACCCAAGGAAATTATAAAAAGTCGATCGACGACTGCGAAATCGTCCTCAAACTGAACCCGGTGCATTTTGGGGCGTTGCACGGTCTGGGTTTGTGCTACGCTGCGTTGGGAGAATACATAAATGCTATTCAAGCTTTTCGTCGCGCTTTGGAAATTCAACCTTTTGCTTTGGTGAATCAAAAGTTAATTCTCGAATGTACGGCTCGTTTGAGTTAAAATCAACTGTGGAGTGAAGGAAGAAGGAAGTTCGGCAACGAGCAATGTACGGGATGTAACGGATGTAACCGATGTCAGGAAGAAGGAAGAAGGAAGAAAATTTAGGAAGAAGGAAGAAGGAAGAAAATCAATGGTTTCAGGATTTTTTGGCAATCTTAAATCTCAAATCTCAAATTGTCTAAGTTAGTGCCGAAAATTAGCGTTTGCATTCCTACTTGCAATCGAGTGCATCTACTGGCTTGTGCGATCGCCAGCGTGCTAGATCAAACTTATACAGATTTTGAATTAATTATCTGTGATGACGGTTCCACTGACAGCACTCCACTGTTGATGTCGGAATTTGTCGATCGCGGGATTCGCTACATTCGCCACCCGCAGAATATCGGCAAGAGTAATAATATGCGATCGGGCTTTGCGGCAGCAAGGGGTGAGTATTTTATCAAGTTTGACGATG
Source organism: Microcoleus sp. B3-D2 (assembly GCF_036705345.1). NCBI lineage: Bacteria > Bacillati > Cyanobacteriota > Cyanophyceae > Oscillatoriales > Microcoleaceae > Microcoleus > Microcoleus sp. B3-D2. Next base: position 34,254 of record NZ_JAUBUG010000042.1, on the reverse strand, counting down.
ACGATCGCCTGAGCGCGCAATTTCTAGAGCGGACATCTGCTATTTTAGATAAAGACCCCAGCATCGATTTTGTCAGTACCGATCACTGGGTGATCGACATTAACAATTATATTGACGAAAACCAGACGAAACTCAATTCGCAGCGGTGGGGCCGCACCGAGTTGTCGGCTGGAATTATTGAAGATTTGCTTTCCACAGTTTTTCTGAGACAAAGTTTGCAAATAGGGGCCACTTTGTTTCGCCGCCGCGCCCTGGAAGAAGTAGGATTTCTGCGGCCGAATTTGCAAAATTGCGAAGATAACGATTTGTTTGTGAGACTTGCGATTGCTGGCAAAAGGTGCTATTACTTGCCGGAGCTGTTGATGGAGTATCGAGTTCATGCAGGACAGCAAGGAGTCGATCGGGCAATTCCGTATTTAAGCGATAAATTGCGCTATTTGACCGGGTACGAGTTTGAGTCGGAGAAGTTGGAAACAGTCAGGCTCAAAAGGATTGCTGAAACTCAATTAGCGCTAGGTTTGCGGCTGATTGAGGTGGGTGAAACTGCAAAAGGGCGCCTGATGGTACGGGCTGGAAAGTCTGTTTCTGAGGCGAAAATGTGGGCTGGTTTGGGATTGTCGCTGCTGCCCGTCGAGTGGCGGAGGAGGGCTTTTGCTGCGGTGCGGGAGTTGGTAAAAGGGGAGTTGTGAAGGCGTAGGATTTCTACAGAATACCCGGCGGTTGAAACCGCGTCTATACACACAAAACTCACAAGGCAAGGGTTGAAAAGTCGGGGGTTAAAATCACGTTTATACAGACAAAACCCATCGAAACAAGTTTAAATTCTTGATTTTCTTGAGTCCCCCTCTGCTGGGACGAGAGGCAACTGTAGACCAGGTTTTAACCGCCGAGTTTTCTGGCGTGTCGGTTTACAACCAGAAATTATCCGATTGATATAGCGGGTAGCCACGGAATATCTGTAACGCCTGGGTCGTAGCCAAGTTGTTTGAGTAGTGTGGTAATTTGCCCTCTATGGTGAGTTTGATGATTGAACATATGTGTCACCAGAACCCAAGTCGGTAGCACGCGGCATTTACCATCTACATTGCTTGTGTACTCAAACGGTTGGCTCAACCAGTCAGAATTAAGGTGTCTAGACCATTCTATAATTTGCCGATCCGTTGTCTCCCGTTCTGCTCTCAAAACCTCAAAGTCAGCATACAGTTCTTGACCGATAACGGTACCAGAAAATGGGTGAAGAGTGAAACGACCCATCCATGCTTTGTCCCCATACAGTAAGTGATTCAAAGTGCCATGAATCGACTTAAAAAAGGCACCCATATCCTGTTTGCGCTGTTCATCAGGAATAGCCGAGCAGACCGAATATAGATTTTGATTCATCCAGCAATTGTACTCAGCCATTAGCTGGTAGTAGCTACCGTCGTACATACTCAAAACATAATCACATAGTTTGAACAACTTACATTATACAAATATAGCAATCCTAAATGAGTCGTAAATTTTTGACCCCACCCCAACCCTCCCCTTATCAAGGGGAGGGAGTAAGAAATTCACAAATGATTTAGGATGGCTATAGGTCTTTCACAATACTCCTGACTCTAATTGGTCTAGATAAATAAACTCAGGAGCTTTAACTCCGGCTTCTTCTCTAATTTTAACCAGTCTAGGCGACTCAAAAAACGCCCTAGCATCTGCGATTGATGTCCAGGCGGAGAAATGAACAATTTTGTTTGGTTCATTGTCATACTTCAAGACCTGATAGGAGCGCTCGCCCGCTTCTTTTCGGATGCTTTCAGCACGATCGAATACCTGTTTCCAAGCGTCATAATTTTCTACTTCATGAATAATTAAGACATACTGCATAGTAATCAGATTCTCTGAGCCTCTCAAAACTTCAAACGACTAATTTTATTAGACTCACTCACTTTGTCTCCAAAGCTGACCACAGGAGAGCGAGTAAATTATACCGTAGCGACGGTTAAAAATCCTCCCAACACCGAACAGAGCGATCGGCTTTCCACTAAAGTAGTAAAGAGTGCCTGATGTAAATAAGTTTTTCCTAAATATCGTGTCTATATTTTCTGAAATTCCGACTGTGTGGTTGCAAATTTCCCTCGTGGGAGTCTGGTTGGGTTTGATTTTACTGGTAGCTGAAGGGTTAAATCGCTTTACTTCTGTCGATCCTGAAGTATCGCGGAAGGTGGTGCATATCGGTACTGGAAATGTGATTTTGCTGGCGTGGTGGCTGGAAATACCCGGTTGGGTGGGGATTTCGGCGGGGGTTTTAGCAGGTGCGATCGCCCTAATTTCTTACCAAGTTCCGATTTTGCCGAGTCTTAACAGTATCAACCGCAAGAGTTTGGGGACTTTTTTCTATGCTGTTAGTATTAGCGTTCTCGTGGCTTGGTTTTGGCCGCTACAGCATCAGGAGTACGCTGCTTTGGGCATTTTAGTCATGACTTGGGGCGACGGATTGGCTGCTGTCATCGGCCAGAAATACGGCAAACATATTTATCGAGTTTGGGGAATACAGAAGAGTTGGGAAGGTTCTGCAACTATGTATTTGGTGAGTTTTGCTGTTAGCAGTTTGATTTTGCTGACGGTTCAAGGCAATATTTGGCAAACTTGGGCTGTGTCTGCTGTTGTAGCTTTGGCGGCTGCTACTTTGGAGTCGGTTTCCAAGCTGGGAATTGACAATCTGACTGTGCCGATCGGCAGTGGGGCGATCGCCTTTTTCCTAAATCAATTTTTGATAATTGGTAATGTGTAATCTGAACTTCCCCCCACGGGCGGCGTTGCTGGATACAGATATGAATTCAAGATTTCCCAATTGCTATAAACGGCGTTGCTGAATAGAGGTATGAATTCAAGATTTCCCAATTGCTACAAGCCAAGTCTGGTGAGTTTTGTAACTTCAAGCGAAAAGGTAATTCCTACCGTGAATCAGCAATGCCAATTATCAATTGTCTAAGTCTCGTTAAAGCAGCCGACGTGCTTGTAAAATTTGTTGTTGCCATTGCTCGAAAGCGGGGATTTTTGAGCGATCGTCTGTTGGAAACATCGCCCTTATTTGCTCCATAAGCTCGATCGCCAGCGGTACGCCAAGCTGCAATTGTTCCAAGACATCCCGCTGAGCAAAAACGGTTTCCGGTGTTCCTTCTAAAATCAGTTTTCCCCGATCCATTACAAACACCCAATCAGCCCAGCGGTAGATGAAATCGAGGTCGTGACTTGCTAAAAGAATGGTGGTTCCGGTGCTGTGAATTTGTTGAAGTAAACCGATCAGTTGTCGGGTGTGACGCGGATCGAGATAAGCGGTAGGTTCATCTAACAGCAGCAGTTTGGGCTTGAGAACCATGATATCGGCGATGGAAACCCGCTTTTTCTGACCCAAACTGAGATTGTGAATTGGTTCGCGGGCGAGTTCGCTTAGATCGAATTGCTCGATCGCCTGCTGCACCTGTTGAGCAATTTCGGATTCTCTTAAGCCTAAATTGTACAATCCGTAGGAAATATCTTCTTCTACCGTCGAAGCTACTAATTGATGTTCGGGATTTTGAAAGACGAGTCCGATTTGTTGGCGCAGTTGCATCAAAGATTTGCGATCGTAGCGAAAGGGTTCACCTTGCCAGCTAATGATTCCCTGTTGCGGTTGATATAAGCCATTTGCTAACAGAAAAAAGGTAGTTTTGCCACAGCCATTTTGACCGATCAGCCCGCAGCGTTTCCCGGCGGGGACTTTGAGGTTTAAATCATGAATTGCCGATCGCGAACCGCAGGGATAGGAGTAGGAAGTGCCAGCGAATTCGAGAATCCATTCAGACATATTCGTTATTTTTTATTTTTTATAGCCTTGTTCCCAGGCTCTGCCGGGGAATAAATACCCGGAGGCTATGCCTCCAATTACCGATTACCGATGAATGATTACCAATTACCGATTACCGATTTCCATTGTATAGCAATCCTTGCAGGAGTCGTAAACTTTTTACCCCACCCCAACCCTCCCCTTATCAAGGGGAGGGAGTAAGAAATTCACAAATGATTTAGGATTGCTATATTTGTGTCAGCCTTGATCTGATTTTGACAACTGCCAAAGTTGCATTTCATAACAGAGATGTTGCTCAAAAAGTTTGCCCGCTTCCAATCCTTCAACCACCAACTTCTTGAACCAGCGGCGAAATATCCAGCGCAGGAATTTGTGGACGGGGGGAACTGTGATCGCAATCAAATCGGCAACATAGATCATTGTATTTAGTCCATATCGGCGGAAAGTATCGACATACAAATCGATAGTCGGCAAAATATGGGCGGAAATATCCTCACTTTTTACTAAAGTGAATCCAGCCTGCTTTAATGCTGCATGAAGTTCCGTAACAACATGACAATTAGAGAACATTCCCTCTTTATAATTAGCATCAGAGCGCAGCATATCAGCCAGCAAAACGTAACCGCCCTGATTGAGGATTTTGGCGGCACCGTTAGCAATATCAACAGCCGACATATACTGGCTACTTTCGCTAAAGAGAATAAGATCGTAGAAATGGGTTGCTTTGAAGTCTTCAAACCTAGTGAGGTGGAAGATTGCCCGATCGCCAGTACACTTAAGAAAGCGCTGCTGTTGAAACGGATCGGGTGCGAGCCCTTCGACTGCAAAACCTCGATCGAGCAAATAAGCTGCATTTCCGCCAATCCCGCAGCCCACATCGAGTATCGTATGAGTGCCTTTGGGGATCGCATCCAACAGTTTTACAGTATAAGCTTGCTGAGCCAGGCGCAATCGTGCGATCGTTAGTTCGTCAGCGGGCACAGGTAGGGTTTCCCAATAGCCGTAGTGAAGGTAGGGCGAATCTGTCAGGCCCAAATAGTAATTAAGTGCTGCATTTTGGTAGCGAGTTACCTTGGAAATTTCGATTGATTTTGGCTGCGACATTCGGAAAATTTAGTAATTTTTAGGATTTCGGGCAGAGTTGAAATTCTTCCCAGCGCTTGCATACTTGTTCATAGCACTCAACCGGAGAAATTGCCAAGTTTTGCAACAAATTGATATCAATCTGACCGTTGGCGATCGACAAAAATATAATTGCTTCCTTGGGTTCGTAGCTAGCAATGATAAAGAGCAGATTTGAAACAGTGTTATCCTCTAGTTCTAGTTGTTGCAAATAAGCAGTTGCGTACAATTGGGAAACAAATTGCAGATCGTACTTGATAGTATCTACGCTCCAATTCACAGAACCGTTAATGGGAGTATTGATGTTGCAAGCAACCAAGCCTCGTCCTTGATGCAAAAAGCCATTCCAAGCAGTATGTCCAATCGACAAAATATTCTGGTGAATAAACAAGTTTTGCCAGTAGCCAAAACTACCCTGCCAAACACTATCTTCGATTCGCATTTCTTTTCCATTAAAATAATATACGCTTCAGAACACAGATCGAATTACATCAGCGTTCATCTGTGTTTATCTGCTGATATCTGCGGTTAAAAAAGCCCAATCCAATAATTAAAAAAATAATAAACTCACCATCATCCATACCTCGCAGATGAAAAACAACAGGTAAACAAATCGGCGGGCATCCTGACTCAGAGATGCAACGATCTCATTACAGTTGCGGGACAGCGCCGGATTCGCACCGAACTTTCCCCCTTGCGTCTGATGTGTGTTTTTCATCAGAGCCGATCGATATACGGGGATATTACCACTATTTGGGATATTTGACAAAAAAGCGATCGGACATCTGCAACAATCCTTGTGGGGAGTAGGGGTTAGGCATCCTGCCGCCCCTTGACTGACTTTTCAATTCTATATTGTGATTCGGTGTGTCGCCAGTCATCAGAACAATTTTTCCATTGAGAAATTCATGCCTATCCTGAGAATTGACTTCAGCTTCTAGATATTCTTCAGCCGTGTAGCTTTTGGTTTCAACCGACGCGATTATATACAACAATCTTCTTTAATCTACCCATTTCATTTTCTCTTAAGAATCATGTTAATTAAACATAAAATTCGATTTTAATCATGCTAAAAAACAGGCAAGATGCCTGTTCCACAAAGAGAGAATTTTCTTGTGGGGTGGGCATCCTGCCCGCCCCTGAAAGACTTATTGAGAATGTGCAAGATGTAAGTGCGATCGCACTTAACAAAGTTACCGCAGCGGGACAAAGTTATAGCCAGTGCTTCCTCCTTGTTTAACTTGCACTAAAATCGGCTTACCAGCCCGATCGCCCGTGGGCAAAAACTTCACATTTTCGCTCGATCCTGGTGTCGAAAAACTCGCATTTCTGAGTGCTTGTTGCAATCCTTCCCGCGTATTGCTTTGCCGCAAGCCAGCGATCACAGCTTGAGTCGCGTCAAAACTCGTTGCTGTTCGCCAATTCACAATGCCTCCCCAACGCTGGCGGGCATTTTCTGGGAAACGGCTACCGGGATTAGTGTCCGGATGCCAGGGAACGGGCAAAACAAGCCCGTCAACGTCTTTTTGTCCCTCTTTTAAAGTTTGAAAGGTGTAGAGCGTAGTGCTGCCGTAGAGTGGCAATTTGCCTCGATTGATGCGAGCCAGAGAGATGGCACGGTCAATGCGATCGATGTGGGGCGCTAGCATCAATCCTTGTGCACCTTTGCTGACAGCATCGGCGATCGCACTTTCGGGATTAAAAGAGGGTAATGAAAAGTCGCAAACAGTAGGAACTAATTTGCCTCCAGCAGCAGTAAGAGATGCCACAAATTCATCTTTAAATGATATGTTATCCGGTGCTTGGGAGTCATAACAAACGGCAATATTAGTTGTGCGTTCTGTTCTAACTACATATTCTGCTAAGGGAGCAGCCATTAAGCTAATATTGGGTACTGTCCGAAAGATGTAGCTGCCAAATCCTGATAAATTATTGGCAAAGCTCGTCGGTGTAACCATTACCAGTTTTTCTTGCTGATAGATCGGAGCAGCTTCGAGAGATGCGTTGCTAGCATTGTGTCCAATTACTGCTAATATACCCGGATCTTTTGTCAATGTCTTTGCAACTTCTCGGACCACTTCTGGACTGTTGTCATCGTTGACAATTTCTACTTGCAGTTTGGCGCGGTTGATGCCACCGATATTATTGATTTCATCCTGAGCTTGGGCCACACCTCGGAGGATTTCTTGGGCGACATTTGGGTTGCTACCAATGGGGACGCTGACAGCAATTTTTAAGAAAGACCCATTGCTGGCTGTGGCATTATTCAAATAAATAATGGCATTATTTAAATAGATAATGGTTTCCGGATCGTTGCGATTTTGTTGCAGCGAATCCTGAAAATTTTGGACGGAGGCTTGGTAATCTCCCTTGGCAAAAGCTTGAACGCCTGCTTGTTTTGCGCCTGTTGTTTGGGATGTCAGCAATATCTGATTTCCTAAACTGATGCGATTGGCGATCCCTCCCGAGCCGCTCGTTGCCCATGTAGATGTAGATGTAGGTGTATTTAAATTTTTGCCCTTCAATAAACCGGGAAGGAACTTGTATGCGCCAAACCCAATTAAGCCGATGGTAATAATAAAAACAATGGGCGGGGGACTGTTTCTTTTGTTAGTATCTGGAGACATAATTTTTGTTCCTTATATAAGTTCTACAGAAAAGCTGTTAACTACAATCATTATTCAAGAGCTTTCTGTTAAAGTCAATTCATTAAATTCACTAATTAAGTTCATAAAAGTCATATTTGTATGTTTAAAACGGGCAGGATGCTCACCCCACAAGAGTTCCATCAAAGTTGGCTGTTTTGCTCAACTGTAAATGTTCTGTTTCTCGATCGCGTTTATGGTGCGATCGCACACAGTGCATTTCCAGATAATGCTAGGGCGATGAGCGCACTACAAGTAATTGCGCTCGACTTTAATAAATTCATGTGTTTCTGTGTAACTATAAGTGTCATCATCTTGTACCCGTTTTTTTTTTAGTGTTAAGTTTTATCATTTAGGTAGTGCTTCCCAATTACAGATAGACTCTGGTTTGAGAGGGCAAGTTTTGGGCGTGATCGGATTTCCGCCGAGGGAGATATTAGTCAGCTTAGTCAAGAATTCTAGCGGTTTGATGTCACTAATTTTATTGTTTTCGAGACCGATTCCAGACAGTTTAGTCAAAGATTGCAATGGTTTGATATCGCTGATTTTATTGTTGCTGATATCGAGCTGAGTAAGTTTAGTCAAAGATTGCAAGGCTTTAATGTCGCTGATTTGATTGGTGCCGAGGAATATCCCAGTCAGGTTAGTCAAGGATTCTAGCGGTTTGATATCGCTGATTTGATTGGTGCCGAGTTCGATAAAAGTCACGCTAGTCAAAGATTGTAAGGGTTGGATGTTCCTGATTTGATTGTTGTCAAGACTGAGATAATCCAGTTCAGTCAAAAATTGTAAGGGTTTGATGTCACTGATCTGATTGTTGCCGAGAGTGAGAAAACTCAGCTTAGTCAAGGACTGCAAGGGTTTAATGTCACTGATTTGATTGTTGTAGAGGGAGAGTTGAGTCAGGTTAGCCAAAGATTGCAATGATTGAATATCGTTTATTTCATTTCTACTGAGGTCTAGTTCAGTCAGTTTAGTCAAAGATTCCAAGGGTTTGATGTCGCTGATGTCATTGTTGTCAAGGTCGAGTTTTGTGAGACTCGAAAGTTTCTGATTAGCCACATCGCACTCAGTAGTCTTAGATTTCCGCAACAGCACTTCAACAGTATGTTTAGTTTCAGGACTCAAAGAAGCTTTTTCGCGACACCAATCACCAAATGTTTTGTTTGCCGGCTGCGTCTGTGCGACTGATGGGGAAGATATATTTCCACATGATGCTAGACCGATCGCACTCAAAGCAACTACCACCATCAACCTTGACAAATTCACGTATTTCTGTATAACCATAAATGTCATAATCTTGCACCTCTAATTCTCTGAACAGTAAAGTTTTAGGCAAAAAGCTTTCAGAGAGGACAACCGTCCTCTCTACAAATTGCACTCAGCTCAAATACCTAACAATTCACCAAATGCCGAATCAATATCCATCTCAGCAACAGCCATAGACTGAGAAACTGGTGAATGATTAGGAGACTCCGGTGACTTCACCGAATGCACTTTTGCTACTGGTGATTCGGTCACAGGTTCCACAACGACAGACTATGATTTTTTGACATTAATTACAGGTGATTGTGCTCCATTTTCTTGATGTTTACTGGTTTCATTCCGCAGCAACATTGCCATCAAACCGTCCAACAAACCCCCACTACCGCCGTTACCATTCACTGTGACATCGGGAACAACGCGAACGCTACCATCCGAAACCGCTTGCATCAGTTGCAACAGCGTGTAACTCTGCGTACCCAAAGCGTTGACACCAACTTGATAAGCATCAGCTTTTGCTTGTCCCATCAGCCGAATCCCTTCTGCTTCACCACTTGCGTGTTCGATCGCAGCAGTTGCACTTAGTTGGGCAATTTTCACCCCTTGTTCTGCCGCCACCACCTGATTTTGAATATTGGCGATCGCAGTTGCGCGCACCAATTCTTGACGCTGCGACTCTGAAATGCGCTGTACTTCGTAGGTTTTCTCCTGTTCCTGAGCAATTTTGCGATCGGTCAGCGTTTGCATTAACTCTGGTGGCGGCGAAATCAAACCGATCAGCGTGTCCACAGCTTGCACGTCGTAGGCCCGCAGGGCTTGACGGACGTGTTCTGCCGCCTCTGCTTGGCGCTCGCTGCGCGCGATCAGGAAATCGAGTATTGTATATTCTTGAGAGGAATTGCGAAAATAATTGCCCACAATTGGACGCAGCACTTGGTCGATCAGATTCTGCATCGAACCTTGCCGCGAAATGACTCTCGGTGCATCCAAAGTACCGACATGAATGATCTGAAAAACTTCTAACTCAAACGTAAATCCGTCAAAAGAAAGCAATTTCAGAGCGCTTAACTTAGAGTCGTAGCCGTGTTCTCCGCTGAACCGCGATGTGAAGTTTAAAACAACATCGGTAGTGGGAACAAGTTCTACTTTCATCACTTTTGTATTGATGGGATGTTTGCCGGGGTAAAGCGGTTCGACCCACACACCTTTATCGCCTTTGTTGACGAGATTGCCGTGGGTAAAAGCGGCGCCGCTTACATCTTGGTGCGATCGCCCGACATAGGAAATTACTACGCCTACATAGCCGATCGGCACTTCGGTCATTTTTACTTGTTCAACTTGCACAAACCAGGGATTGAGGTTCCAAGAACCCGATAAAATCACCTGTTCTTGCAAGCCCCGGCGCCCGCCACCCTTGATGAAAGATTGTGCTTTTTGGAAATTGTCGTGACCGGGAATTATTGGCCCAGCAATTTCACCTTCATCAATCGGAACGCCGTCTAGCACGTTCGCAATTCCCACGCGATCGGGAGCAAGTTTGTATAGTTGAAGTTGCGACGGCTGCATACCCTTTGCAGAGGCATTGGCAGAAGTAATCACCTCAAATACAGCGGTATTGATCCGATAAGTACCAGTTGTGATTATGGCTAGTTGCCGTCCTTTTTCTCCACCGTCGGTGAGAAACTTTCGGGCATTTTGAAAATTGTCGCAATCGACAACTTTACCTAAAATGCGATCGGGAGGAATAGTGGCTCCGTCATTGGCAATAATTAAACCGATTTCATCTTGAGGAACGACAACAACTGGTTCTTTGCGAATGCTATATTGCCAGGGAAAATAACCAAAATGCCAGCCGGGAGGAAGGGTATCTGCTTGCAAACCTCCTTCGCCATCGAGAGCAATCAATCTACTGGATGGCAAATTTTTGCGGGAGAATTTCTTAGTAACAATTCCCACTTCTCGTTCCCCGATCGCAATTAATCCCAAAGTCCAGCCAATCTTGGGTATAAAGATGAAAACTAGGAACATTGCTCCTACGGGATAGATCCAAATCGGAATGCTAAATCCTTCTGCTTGGGCTGGTTGAACTTCCTGGGCTTGCGGCGGCGGATTGCTTTGAGCGGAAGTTGGCGGGGCAAAAGCGCCTGCTGCTGCGATCGTGGTTGCGAAAGATACTGCTAAGGGTAAAAGTTTGCGAAGCCAACGTGATTTAGTCATAGTTTTTAACCTGTTTTAAGCTCAAATGTACTGAAAAGTAGTTAACTACAATCAGTATTCAATAAATTTCTTGGAAGGTCAATTCATTAAATTCATTAATTAAGTTCATAAAAGTCATATTTAGAATATGATTTGGCAGGAAGTGCGATCCACAGATTCAGTAAAAACCCGGTTTATGAAGGTTGTGATGCGTAACTCTCGTTGATATTTTCTGATTAGCCACATCGCATTCACTCGTCCCTGCTTTTTCCAAAAGGGCTTCCACAGTATGTCTAGCTTCTGGATTCAAAGAAGCATACTCGCGACACCAATCACCAAATGTTTTGTTTGTGGGTTGGGTTTCTGCTGCTAAAACTGAAAGTCCATTTCAAGATAATGCTACAGCGATGAGTACACTACAAGTAATTGCGATAAACTTTGGTAAATTCATGTATTTTTGTCCAACTATAAGTGTCATCATCTTGTACACCTAATTGTCTAGAATGTCAAGTTTTAGCATTAACGAAAAGCTTTAAGAGAGAACGATCGTCCTCTCTATAAATTGCACAGATTAACTCAAACATTGTCAGATGGTAATTCACCAAATGTCGAATCAATATCAGTGAGAAACTAGGGAATGGGGGTGAAATCATAGCCGTAGGTGGAACGACTACCTTCGACCACTTTCACCAACTGCACAGGAGCATTACGATCGCCCGATGGCAGAAATGAGATCGTGCCAGAAGCTCCCGATGCAGTAAACAATGGACTGTGCAAGGTTACCGAAACACCTTCACGAGTGGGATTTGGTTGCAAAGCTGTGCCCAGAGCTTGAGTCGCATCATAGGCAGTTGCGGTGCGCCAGTTAACATCGCCGCCCCAGAGTTTGCGCGATCGTGTTGCGAAGTTCTCCGACCCCGCAGCCAGAATGTGCCAAGGCACTGCTATGACCATGCCGCGTCCTTGCTCGCGGGTCACATCTAGGGTTTTGGGGCTGTAAACATCATCCCCACCGAGCACAGGTAAGCGATTATTATTGGCCTGGACAACCTGGAAAGCGCGATCGAGCGAATCCGTATTGCTGGCTAGCATAATCACTTCTGCTCCGAGCTGTTTAGCTTCTTCTAAACTTTTGTTGAGGCTGAGGCCCGAATTGGACAGATCGTATTCGCCCACAACTTGGCCGCCTTGGAGGGCGATCGCAGTGCTAAATTCCCCCTTAAGAGATTTACTGTATTCACTTTGGGAATTGAAATAAACAACCGCTTTTTTCAGCTTCAATGTTTGCAGCATATAGTCAGTCAGCGCCCTAGCTGAAACATAGTCGCTTGGTACTGTCCGCAACACATAGGGGCTTTTATTTGACAGTTGAACCGCTGTACTAATTGGAGAAATTGCGACCAGCTTGCCCTGGTTATAGATCTCGGCAGTGGCTAGCGTCACACTACTGGCATAGTGTCCAACAACACCAAGAATACTTGACTGATTGACTAATGATTCAGCAATTTTTTGTGCGGTTTTATTATCGTTGTTGTCATTGGCAATTTCAACCATGAGTAACCGACCATTGATACCGCCAGCCGCATTAATTTCCTGTTGAGCTTGAGCCACGCCTCTCAGAATTTCACGGGAGCCATTGATATCGGTACTCCCTGGAATAGAAACCGCAATTTTAAGTGGGTTGCGCGAGAATGCTTTGGCATTGTTGCTGTAAATCAAAGCTTCGGGATCGTTAGGCTTTTGTTGCAGCGATAGATCGAATAATGCTTGTGCACTTGCATAGTTGCCACTTGTAAACGCTTCTGCCGCTTGGAGTTTAGTAGGAGTGCCGTCTTTTGGAAAGAATAGAGTCTCCCCTTGGCTCATGGAATCTTTAACAGCATCAGTATTGATTTTGATCGAGTTGCTAGGCAATGAATTAAGGATTTTACCGCCCAAGCTAACTCCTCCAATTAAGAGTAGTGCTGCAATTATGTAGAAGATCGGGGGCGGGGAAAATTTTCCCTTGGTGGAATCAGATGTCATGAGTTGTTTCTCCTAGGGTTGAATAACAGCATATTTCATGTGTTTGGTACACACACAATCGCGTGATATATATAGCTGAATTAGCAATACTTACTACTGTATTTAATAAACTTAGTATATGCTGTAGATTTCAATCTACTCTTGCAATATACAGAATATTTGTTTACTACAACAAGTATTCAACAGATTTCAGTTAAAGTCAATTCATAAAAGTCATTCATTATGTTCATAAAAGTCATATTGATGATATGATTTTGCAGGAAGTGCGATCGGTTGTCCCCCAAAATGAGGGACTCAAAGTTTTACCAAATGTTGAAAAGAGGACACGGCAATGCCGTTTCCCTACCCTAAAATAATCATGAGCACTTCATGAAAAATGTAACCACCGCCCGATTATTTGTAGGGAAACGGCACTGCAGTGTCCTGAATTTGGCTAAGAGCAATATATCAACGGGTGCTCAGAAACCGGGTTTTTTGCGACAATACTTCTTTACAGCCCACAGATTCGGTAAAAACCCGGTTTCTTTGCTTGTGATGCGTAAGTCCCGTTGATATCAACCACCACCACCGCCACCACCGCCGCCGCCGCCACCGCCACCACCACCACCGCCACCACCGCCACCACCATCGCTGCTAGTGCTAATGACTGCAATTGTTTCTTCGTACTCTTTATGGTAAGAGCAGTTTCGACAGTGATGGGTAACTTGCTGCTTTCCTGAAGTGCCAGTAGTTGCAGGAATCAAAACTTGATGAGTCCGTTTGAGCTTGAGCGTTTTGCACTCAGGGCAACGTCGTCGTGCAATGAATATGCTAATTGCTGTGCCGGAGAAAAACAGTTGCCAAATTATAGAAGTAGATTGAGATTGGTTGCCAGTTTGTTGCCAACCAGGTTGAGGTATATTCAAAATCCCCTGCGGAAATGCAATTTGCACTTCTAATTCTTGTTGGGGTTGAATAGGCTGACTTGCCACAAACTCAAATGTTTTCGGATCTACTTGACGAGGAACTGCGGCTGTACCAAAATTCGTAAACGAGAGAACTTTCCCTGACAAAGCTTCTGGTAATTCCACCGTAACTTTTCCCGTATTAATCGGAGCTTTGCGACCCGCTGCAATGGCTTTCCAATAAACTAGAGTATTCTCATTATCTACCTGCAATCCGCCTACCACGCGATATTTGATGACAAAAGTATGTGATTCGGGCGCTTTTAATTGATGTTGCCAACGAATCCAAAGTTCATTGTTTTCAATCCCCGTGCTACTCGGAATTATTTGATTATTTTCTTGAACGGTGACATCTTTAATTTCATATACCTTATCTAAAGGAATATAGCGATATCGTTCAGTGTTGTAGTCGGCTGTGAACACATATCTTTGCTTTTCCGTAACTAACATATCTCCGTTGGTCTGAACGTCGATTGTGACGTTGATGTTATCCCAGTAAAACGGTATTTGTTGGGCGGCTGCATGAGTCACTGTTACCAACAATAGGCTTAATGAAGCCATTAACAAAAAAAGTAGTTTTTTGATTAGTCGTTTATTTATCATAGGATTTCCACAAGATAAGTGTTGACTACAATTATTCAACAGGTTTCTTTTGAAGTCAATTCATTAAAGTCATTAATTATCTTCATAAAAGTCATATTTGGAATATGATTGTGCATGAAGTGCGATCGTTTCATCTCAAAATGAGTGACTAAAATTTCCATCCAATATTTAAAAGCGATCGTACAATCTGTAAAAAAGTGCGATCGCCCTTATGCAAATCCTGCGCGCTAAACTAACGAGAATACGAAAATTATCAACAATAGTCATGGACGCGCGGGTGCTCAGAAACCGGGTTTTTTTCGACAATACTTCGTTACAACCCACAGATTAAGTAAAAACCCAGTTTCTTTGGCTATGATGCGTAAGTCCAGTTGATATTAACCACCACCACCGCCGCCACCACCGCCACCACCGCCACCACCGCCACCGCCACCGCCACCACCGCCACCGCCACCGCCACCGCCACCGCCACCGCCACCGCCATCGCTCATGCTTGGCATTACTTCTTTATACTTGTGATAGTAAGAGCAGTGTTCACAGTTGCAGGTAACTTCCTGCTCTCCTGCACTGCTATATGTAGGACTCAACAAAACGTTATAAGTCCGTTTGAGATTGAGCGTTTTGCACTGAGGGCAGCGTCGATTATTGATTGCATTGGTGATAATTATTAATACAATCACTACAATGAGTGCAGATACCCAAATCAGGATAAAAGACATTACAAAAGGCTCAGAGTCCAAAAACACTTGTTCTTCCGAAGAAGATTGAGATTGATTGCCAGTTTGTTGCCAGCGAGGTTGAGGTACATTGAGAATTTGCTGGGGAAATGCAATCTGCACTTCTAATTCTTGCTGCGGTTGAACAGGCTGACTTGCCACAAATTCAAATGTTTTAGCATCTACTTTGCGAGGGATAGCTGGCGTACCAAAATTCCTAAAAAACAGAACTTTACCTGACAAAGTTTCTGGTAATTTTACTCTAACTTTTGCGGCATTAATCGGGGCTTTGCGACCTGATGAAATGGCTTTCCAATAAACTTGAGTATCCTGACCATCTAGCTGCAATCCACCTACTACACGATATTTGATAACAAAAGTATGTGATTCTGGCGCTTTTAATTGATGTTGCCAGCGAATCCAAAGTTGATTGTTTTCTGTTCCAGTGCTACTGGGAATTATTTGATTATTTTCGGCAACGGTCACATCTTTAATTTCATCGACCTTATCTAAAGGAATATAGCGATATCGTTCATTGGTGTAGTCTGCGGTGAATACATATTTTTGCGTTTCGGTAACTAACATATCTCCGTTCGTTTGAACGTCGATGATGACGTTGATGTTATCCCAGTAAAACGGTAATTGTTGGGCCGCTGCATGAGTGACTGTGACCATAAATACGGTCAAGGATATCATTAATAAATAAAGTATTTTCTTGAGTAGTCGTTGATTTATCATATAATTTCCACAAGATAAGTGTTGACTACAATTA
Source organism: Microcoleus sp. B3-D2 (assembly GCF_036705345.1). Lineage (NCBI taxonomy): Bacteria > Bacillati > Cyanobacteriota > Cyanophyceae > Oscillatoriales > Microcoleaceae > Microcoleus > Microcoleus sp. B3-D2. The sequence goes on along the minus strand of NZ_JAUBUG010000042.1, from coordinate 18,142 downwards.
TTCAACACTTATCTTGTGGAGTCAATTCATTAAAGTCATTAATTATCTTCATAAAAGTCATATTTATAGCAGAAAGCCCTTCAGTCTCTCTTGTTTGCATCAAAGTCTAGATCCCCCCTAGCCCCCCTTAATAAGGGGGGAACAAGATTCTTCTTAAAGTCCCCTTTATTAAGCTATGCGTTCTTCTTATCAAACTCCCCCTTCTTAAGGGGGATTTAGGGGGATCTAAACTTGACAATAAGCGACATTTATTGGACTGGTTTACTCTTTCTCACACTCTGCTTGGGCACGAGCAAGTCTGGTATCTAATAGCATAAAATTAGCAGTAAAATACCGCGCTTAACAAAGTTAAAACTGTACAGCCAAACACGGCTTCAAATGTATATCTTCGCGAAGGTTTGTAAGGGTAAGAATTCCAAACGCGCAGTTCTCCATTAAAGCCGCGCGACGCTAAACTCAATGAAACTTGACGGTAGTTTTCCAAAGTTCGCTGAAGCAATTGCCCGATTAAAATGCTTAAACTCTGCATTCCCCGCTTCCAAGTGCGGTAGCCACAGCGCGAGTTTTGGGCGATCCAAAGTTCATCGGCGATCGCCAATAAGCTAAAAATAAACCGATACATTAGTAATAGCAGTTCTGTGACTAACTCTGGACAGCGTAATTGTCTGAGAATTTGCAAGATTTCGGTAAATGGAACCGTCAAGAGAATGAAATACATACAGCTTGTCGATGCGAAGGCACGGGCAAATAGCAAGCTCACTTGGTATATTCCAGTGCGACTCACATACAGATAAAAAGTGCTGATGCTAATCCCCCAACCTTGCCACATATCCCACTGAATTTCCTGGATTTGACTTAACTCAACCGCACCCATCGCCAAAGCAGGCAAACTTGTCAGCAAAAACATCAACGGTAGCGACAGCAACCGCAAATACAGTTTCCCCGGAATACCGGCATAGACGACGATCCAGACAGCCAACCAAAGGGCGATCGACAATTGGACGATCGCCCCAGAAACTAGAGACAGAATTAAAAGGGCGATCGCAAATGATAACTTGTGAGATGGAGGCAACCCCCGCAAGCGATTTGTATAAGCCAGACTATCAATCTGATGGTTCATTCCGACGATTTATTATCAGACTGCTGCCGAGATTGCGATCGGCCTTTATACAACCCAATGACGTATCCAACTACGCCAGCCCCCATCGCCGCTTGAGACGCAAACAATAGACTTGAAATTTCTCCGCTAGCCGGCTCAAACAAGTGATTGAACCAAGGTTTATAACCCGGTTGGATTTCGGTAATTGCTTTCTTAGCTTGGTCATCGGAACCGCCATATTCACCCCGCACAAAAACGAGAGGAAACGCGGCCAGAACAATCACAGCGCCAGCCAAAAGCCAATTTTGCCGCGAAGTAGATTGGTAATTTTTTGTAGGTTTTTGATTCACGGCTTATGACTCCTGTCTCAATAATTTCAAAGTTTCCAACTCGGGTTTCCCGTAAGAATGCAGCCAATTCCAGACCAATAGAGTCAGCAATCCCTCACTGATAGCCAGGGGTACTTGAGTGATAGCAAAGATGCCCGCAAACTTGAGAAACGAAGCCATAAAACCGCCAATTGCTGCCGGAAAAGCTAACGCTAATTGAATCGAAGTCGTCACATAAGTCAGCAAATCTGCCAAAGCCGCCGCACAAAAAATTGCTGCCCGCTGGCTGCCAGTTCGCAACAGCAATTGATAGATAAAATACGCAGCGAAAGGGCCGACAATCGCCATCGAAAACATATTCGCTCCCAGCGTTGTCAACCCACCATGCGCTAACAGTAACGTTTGAAACAGCAGAACTAAAGCCCCCAGTACAGCCATCACCGAAGGGCCGAACAAAATTGCGCCCAAACCTGTACCCGTCGGGTGAGAACAACTGCCCGTTACCGAGGGAATTTTTAAAGCAGAAAGCACAAAAGTAAACGCACCCGCCAAAGCAAGCAATAATTTAAGTTCCGGGTGTTCTTTTGTAATACGAGTAATCGATCGCAAACCTACTGCAAAAAAAGGCAACGCCACAATCCACCAAAACGCAGCCCATTGCACCGGCAAAAAACCTTCCGAAATGTGCATAGCTGCGGCGGGCGTTGCCGAACCCAGGACAATATAACAACTCAAGCCAGCCATCAATCCCAAGCTGACCAATTTCCGATTTCTGGTCTTCACACTGAACCTCGCAGATGAGACTATGTAAACTAACACATCGGCGGGCATCCTGACTCAGAAAGCGACATGACCTTCATTACAGTTGCGGGACAGCGCCGGACTTGCACCGAACTTTCCCCGTTTCCTCTAACGGCTGCTCCCCATTAGAACCGACTGGTTAGACATAGTTTAGTCGATCGCGTAAGTCTGAGCAAATCTTTTACAAAAATTACTTCAGATTAACTAAGTCAAAATTACCTATCATCTTCTCTTCTCTTCCTTCGCGTCTTCGCGGTTCGTTCAATAAATACTATCGCTCAACAAATCAACGGTATAATATTAGTGAGTTTTGAGGAAACCCGCAATGTTACAGTACAACTTGCCGAGGAACTTGCCCTCCGCCGATGAACTACCCGACTCTGATGAAACGCCTGTGGATAACGAACTGCAAGAATTAATACCAGGATTGCTAAAAGCAATATTGCTCATACTTTGGGCAGAACGCATGGACTGGTTTTTTGGCATAGATATGGGTATCTATTATCACCCAGATAAACCTGCCATTGTGCCAGATGCTTTCTTGAGTTTAGGTGTAGAAAGGTTTTATGATGAAGAATTGCGTCCCAGTTACGTCCTGTGGGATGAAAATGTTCTGCCGAGTTTTGTGCTGGAAGTAGTTTCCCCAACTTATCGCAAAGAATACACCACAAAGTTAGAGGAATATCAAGCTTTAGGCGTACTTTATTACGTCATTTATTCTTCCCGCCGCCGTCGTAAACCTCGTTTAGAAGTACACAAGTTAGTCAATGGAAAGTATGAATTACAGCCAGGAAATCCAGTTTGGATGCCAGAAATTGGTTTGGGGATTGGTTGTGAAAGGGGAAGTTATTCTGGGGTGACAAGGGAGTGGTTGTATTGGTATGATGCCGAGGGAAAACGTTATCTGACTCCTGAAGAACAGGTGAAAGAATCAGCGCAGCGCGCCCAACAGGAATCGCAGCGCGCCCAACAGGAATCGCAGCGCGCCCAACAGGAAGCCCAGCGCGCCGATCGATTAGCTGAACGTTCCGATCGACTAGCTCAGCGATTGCGGGAGTTGGGGATAGATCCTGATAATTTGAGCTGATGACAATCAAGAGTACCAGACTGACGGACTCTGGACGCTCAGAAACCGGGTTTTTCAACCGAGATCGATCGTCCTCAACGAAAGATTTTCAGGAAAAAACCCGGTTTCTGCATCCAGGAATGTGTGAATATTATTTATCCCAAAAATCAGGAAAAATGGGGCTAGATTTGGGAAAAACAGAGAGTTTGACGGCAAACATTGAGATTTAGCTCGAAAACATGAAAATCAGGAGAGGTTATTAAATAATGGTCATGGATCTGCGTTCTTACGATGTCATCTGTTTTGGTGATGAAGTTCCAGGAGTTCTAGCTGTTGTCTCTGCCTCCAGAGAATATCTTCGCCGCACAAAGCGTTATCCGCGAATTCTGCTGATGTCTAAAGGAAGCTTGCAAGAAGGAATTGGTGGGCATTTGGTAAGAGGTGGCCTTGCTTATTTAGATAGAAGTCAGATTAGTGAACAACTTCAACAATCTTTAAAGTTAGATACCTTTGGTTCACCGACGACAATCTATAAAGAGTTCCTGCAAAAATCCGGTGTTAAGGCAATTGCACTTGACCCCCGCAAAGCCAGTGCAGCGCTGAAAGAAATGCTGGTACAAGCTGGGGCAGATCTCCTCAGCAAAGGAGAAATTAAATCAGTCAGTAAAGAAGGTCAAAAAATTGCCAGTATAACCACCTCTCAAGGCGTAGTTTATGCCGGCAAGCAATTTATTGATGCCACTGTCAATGCCGAATTAGCTCAAGCTGCCGGTGTGAGAAAGCTGAAGGGATTTGAAACATTCGGTCTGCCTAACTCAGAACTTCCAGTCACCCTCGTTTTTGAAACCCAAGGACTCAGTGCAAGAGCCCTGAAAGAATTCGATTATATTTATCTAAAACGCTTCACCAACCTGGCCGATTCAGAGAGTCAAAAATTTTTGCTGTACGCTGCCGACAAGGATGCCAAACTAGCAGAAGAACTCCGGCGGGAAATGAAAGACACTCAAGGCAATCTCAAAACTCTGTGGGCGGGTAACGATTACATCGATGTACGCTCGCCGGCTCTGTCTGTAGCTTACCACTCCTTTAGAGGAATAAAACTATCTTTTTCTGAAAGCGGCACAATTTTAGATGAGGGAAATATAGCCATACTTCCAAATGATAGACTTTCGTGGAATGCACTTTTATTTGCCGTCACCGCCAGCGAAGCGGAAGCCTTAGCTAGAAGCGGGAGCAAACCCACGGCTAATATGCAAAGAGAGATGTTATTTGTTACAACTTGGCTGAGGAGTTTGGGCGCTACTTCTGTTACTTATGCCTCAGAACTTTATATCAGACACGCCGGCAATGTGACGGGAGTTGTAGAACCTTTAACTGGCGCACAAATGCTGTCAGGTGGCGTACCTGCTAATGAAGCCCTGGCAACATTTAGCTATCATTTTGATGTACGGGGAGGCATCCAGGGTATTCGCGATAAAGCAAACCGTCTAGGATGGTTTAAAAGTCTGAGTTTTAAACACCCTATCTTTAATATTGGCATCCGCCACGCATTGATTAAAAACGTTCCTAACCTGGCAGTGGTCAGTCCCTGTTCTGGATTTGAAGGGTTTGCTTGTTCTGTCGGCAGAATTGTGGAATTCAACGCTGCAGTTGGTCAAGGTGTGGGTATCGCTGCGGTTAATGCCATTCTAAATAACAAAAATCTAGCCGATGTATCTAACCGAGAAGTGAGACAAGTTCTCGCCCAAACAGGTCAGTTACCTAAAATTTTTGGAACTCCAAATAATGGTGAGGCAATGCTATTGGCGCAATTCGAGAGTCTTGCCAGTTCGGATGCTATTGCGTAATATCCATTTCAATAAACAATGCAATAGTAGGTTTGGCCAGTGGAACGAAACCCTACACAAAAGTTTTTAGCCAGAAATGAATGGAATTGGTATTAGTATCAAATCCGGTAGCATCGGAATTAATATTACCCACAGCTTTCGAGACGGCGCCGTGCCGTTTCCCTACAATTAATCCGGGTAGGGAAACGGCACTGCCGTGTCCTCTATATTATCTCGCTCGTGCAACCGGAAACGATATAAAATTATGTCCCCTCGAACGACAACAATCACGTTGGTTTGTAGTGAGGAATTTAATCCTCATAAAATTCTGAGCACTTCCGCCGTCACTACAAACCTATAACGGTGATTTTACTGGAAATTATATAATACCTCGATCGCCTGCACCGAATTATTGTGCTGCGCGGCACTAATCGGTTAAACAACTGTTCAACTTGAGACTTCACTGGATTTTTCCAGTTTGGTTTCCCGCACAAATAAGAAAAGCGGGAAAGCACATGAAAACGAAACAAGCACACCCAGAAGTATGTACAGCCCTACAAAACTTATATCCAATCGTTTTGACTCAGCGTACATCCAAGTGCTTCCTGCTACAGTTGCGATAAACAAATCTAAACTTACCGATTTCGCAGCAAGATTAGCCGAACTCTCGTTTACAAAGTCGAGCAAGCCAGCATTGCTAAAAAACTGCAAGTTATAGTACCAAGGCAGCACAAGCCCCAGAATTGCTAGGATGAGATAAATGATTCGCTTAACGCTCATAATTACCCTACCTGTTCTTTGCTCAACTGTATTATTCTACTCGTTAACAACCAATCCTTACTTCTTCTTCGGGCAGTTCGGATGAATGCCCCCCTGCAAACAAATGTAAGCAATTTGACTTTTATCTAAATTCTTAGCCTCCGCAAAATCAACTCCTAGGAATCGACCGGATTTACTACCAGTCGGATTTTGAATAAATTGATCCGAAGCGGTTTTCCCCAGAAACACAGCGCCTTTAAAATTCGCTCCCGCTAAATTCGCGCCCCTAAAATCAACCGAACTCACCTCCGCATTCCGAAAATTCGCATCTTGCAACCGAGCATCTTTTAAATTCACGTTGGCGAGTTTAGTCGAAGTCAAATCGGCATTTTGTAAGTTTGCGCCGCCCAAATCAGCACCGGACAAATCAGCACCTTGCCATTCCGATTTAGACAAATTTGTCAAGGACAACTGAGCGCCTTGAGCCTTCACTTTGGCTAAACGCGCGCCTGACAAATCTGCTCCCGACAAATTCGCGCTTCCTATATCTGCCCCGGTAAAACTGGCATTTTTTAACTGCGCTTCCTGTAAATTTGCTCCTATTAAAATAGCACTGCTGAAATTAGCTGAATTCAAATTGCCGTTTGACAAATTAGCTTTGTTCATGACAGCGCGCACAAAAGTAGTGCGGTTCATTACAGCACTGCTCAAAGACGCCCCGGTCAAATTTACTCCTTCCAAATTAGCGCCGCTTAAATCAGAAACCCAATCGTCAAATGTAGCGGGACGCCTGTCTTCGCCGGTGCCGTAAAAGCGAGCTCCCTGCAAGCTCGCATTGGTTAAATTGGCATTTCTCAACTTAATTCCCGACAAGTCAACTTTGTTTAAAACTAAAGTAAACTGAGATGGGCCGGCAGGACTTTGAGCTAAATCCGTGCGGCTCAGATCCGCGCCGTTGAGTTGGCTGCTATACACTGTGAGAATTTTGCCGATCGCCCTTTGTACTGTTCGCTGGCGGGCGGCCGCTAACTCGCGTTCCGGGGCCTTGCCGCCAAAGCGCAGGGAATCGAGGTCGTTGCTGAGGGCTTGATTCAACCGCTGCAACTCAGGCAAAGCTTTCGGGCCGCTACTGACTAAAGCTTGCTGGATCGCGTCCAACATGGCGCGGTTGTCTTCTTGAGCTAGCAAATCCGCTAGCAGGGGTACGGCGCGGGAGTCTTCCACCGCCCCCAAAGCCAAAATAGCCGATCGCCTGCCCGATGCCCCGCTAGCCGATGTGGGAGACAATTTGCTGACTAAAGCCACAAATAATTCGTCGTTCCGCTGCCGCGAATCCCGCATATTTGCTTGACTTTGAGTGTAGATGAGAGTGCCGACAAACAAAGTTAAAATCAATCCCGCGCTACCGATGGTAACTATCACTAAAGTTGTGCCCGGGTGTTGGCGCATCCAATTCCACAAACTGGCATTTGCTTTCCGGCCGCTTTGTGGAGTCACAACCAAAGCTGCAATCTGCGCGTCTTCCTCAGTCCAATCTTGAGTCTGGACAGGATTGGCAGACTGTTGATTCGATCGAGCATTGACCACCAAAGTATTCGCGAGGCGATCGTGTCCCGCTTGCCGTTTGTAGCGCCATGCAAAAGCCCCGTCTGCGAGCACTGCCAAGCCGCCCAGCCCCCCTAAAATCAGCAAATCTGGAAACGCACCGCTCAAGCGCCAAATGCCGTAAGCGACGCCCAGAGGCACTCCCCAGCGCCCCAAACTTTCGCGAATTAGCACTGGCCCAAAACCCGGAGGAGTACCCGACGCTGTGACAACTTTGACCCCGAACCAGCGTTTGGGCATAGTTTGACCGGTTCTGGCGAGCAAAAACAGTTGCCACCCCGCTAAAACTGCCGGTGCCAGCAGCGCCCCTGACCAAAATAGATTAGTTAGGGGTGCGACTCTGGGGCTGCGATCGCGCACGGGTATGCCCAAGGTACGGGCGACGGTTTCGGATGCTCCTGCTACTGAGGAATTGAGCGGCACGGTTTGAGATTCCTTGTTGACCAATGCCCCGATACTGAAGGGAACGAGGGCGCTGGCCGCAATTAACGAAATTTCCACTGCCCAAGCGCCGCACCTGCGAACCAGCAGTGGCATTTGCTTGGATTGTGTTTGCCAAGACGGATCGGGTTGATTGATGCCGCTGGGCGCGGTGGGGTTAGCCATATTTAGAAATTCCTATTATTTGTCGTTAGTATTTGAGGACTGGGGGGAAATTGCCAATTTATACGCTATGTAGATTAGCACTCCCAGAACGGCAAGAGTCATCAGCGATGAAATTAGCTGTACGACGCTATTGAAGACTGTCAGGACAATTATCGCTCCGACGGCAAAGGCTGCCACCTGCCCGGGTTTGGGGAGTCTTTGAAACTTGTCCAATAATTGATTGTAGAAGGTTCCGACGGCTTGATAGCTGTCTGAATTTTGTGTGATGAGTGGCGATCGTTCTACTTTAGCTTTTAGTTCTCCGAACGCTTGCTGCCAATTGAAGTTATTTTGAGGATTCATAAAAAAATTCGGAAGTTATTTTAGATTAATGTGTTTGGAACAGCCGTTATCCCCTACCGTCAAAGAACTAGAACCAAATGTCATTGTGTGAGGAAACATGAAGATCCATTATCCGGGCGATCGCGGCAAACTGTGGTTTAGCCCGATCGTGACCGTAGCCTTGGCAATGATTTTAGCGGATGCCGGTGCCCTTCGGAGCCAACCGCTACAAATTGCTCCGGGATTTCCCGAACCGCTGGGAGTTTCTGGAGTTTCCGGCGGCCCGAACAATAGCGGCGAGTGCGGTTTTGTCTCCCAAGGACCGAACCACGTCATCGAAGTAACGCAGGATTTGCCTTACTGGCGGATTGCAGTACAAACCGCTGGAGCTCCAAGTTTAATGATTCAGGGGCCGAGGGGGCGTTTCTGCGTGCTGCCGGCGAATGCTGCTGCGGGGAATGTAGAATTTTCCGGTTATGGGGACAAGGGAACTTATGTTATTTTTGTGGGCGATCGATCTCAAGGTCAACACCCTTACTCTCTCTCTATTTCCCAAAAGCGAAATTAAGAATACAACGGAATTAGGAGGCTGGCTGTGAGAAAATGGCTTTTTTGCGATCGTAAATAAGCCGGATTTCTGACAGCAAGTGCGGGGAAGCGGTCTATTTCTACGTTAATTGTCCGGAGAATAAAAACCGTAACTTCCTCATAAGCGCCATTTGGGTTCCTCTCAACTATTACTCCATTGCGTAGCTCGGAAGGTCTTTTTTCATCTCCTGGATACCCTTCTACAAAATCTTCAACTGTTATCTATTTGACTAGGGTTTGACTCTGGAAAAATTCTCCATTCATATAACCCTCAATAGTTCGGAGCGAAGACTTTAGTCCTCGAATAGAGTCAATAAAAACTCACTTCCTTACTACAAACAAATTTTTTAATAGTAATTAACAGAACCTGATATGACATATTAATTAGGTAGGTGTAATAATGTCAGCTATAACCCCGAGTTCTTGAACAAGGGGGGGTTCTGAGTCTGATGTTTTAATTTTTTGCTGCGTGTAAAGTTCCCTAAACTTGCGCTGCTGCTCGTTGTGATCTACAATCGGAGAGGGATAATGAAGAAGTCGGCGTTCTAAAGACGAAAGATTTCCTGTTAGCAAAACTTTAGTATCAACGCGGCGCAATTCTGGAACCCAGTGCCGAATATATTCCCCTTCCGGGTCGAATTTTTGAGCTTGAGTCGCCGGATTGAATATTCGCAAAGGTTTCGGGTCCATACCGCTCGATGCGCTCCACTGCCAGCCGCCGTTATTAGCACAAAGATCGCCGTCTATCAATTTTTGCATAAAGTATTTTTCACCCCACTGCCAGTTAATAATTAAATCTTTGGTGAGGAAGCTGGCGACTATCATGCGGCAGCGATTGTGCATCCAACCTGTCTGATTTAACTGCCGCATTGCCGCATCAATAATCGGATAGCCAGTTTTGCCTCGACACCAAGCTTGAAAAAGCTTTTCATCGTTGTCCCAAGGAAAGTCTTTGAAGGCTGGACGGTAGGGGCCGTCTGCTAATTCTGGGAAGTTATACATGGCGTGTTGGTAAAATTCCCGCCACGCTATTTCCTGTTGCCAAGTCCGGATGCTTGTGTACGCTTCTTCGCTGTGGCAAGTGTCCATTACTATCTGGGTAGCTTGCCAAACCGTGCGGATGCCAATTGCACCAAATTTGAGGGCGGCGCTGAGTTGGGATGTACCGTTAATTGCGGGGGAATTGCGCTGTCCTTGATATTGGTAAATTGCCCGATCGCAAAATTCTTCTAATTTTTGTTGCGCTGCATCTTCTCCGGGTTCTATTACTAATGGATTTTCCCAAATAAACCCCAAACTAGAAGCAGTTGGCACTGTTTCTATTGCACCTGCTTCGTTTGCGAGATCTTGTTCTTGTGCCGTTAATCCGGTCATTAATTCCAGATAAGTTATCGGCAGTGTCTCTACTGGTTGGGCTTTGGGTTTAATGTTCCATTTTTTCCAAAATGGTGTATAAATTGTGTAGGGAGTCTTTGTACCGCTGCGAATTTCATCTGGGGCGTGCAAGACTTGATCCCAGAAATTTTGAACTTTAATTCCTGCTTGTTGGAGGGCGTTTGATACAGACCGATCGCGCTGTTTCGCGTAGGGTTCTACATCCCAGTTCCAAAATACTGCTTTGGCATTTATCGCTATTGCTAGTTTCGGTATTGCTAGACTCGGGTCATCTTGAATTATCAGCAATTGGCTGCCTACTTCCCTGTAACGCGAGGAGAGTTTTTGCAAGCAGCCGATCATGTAGGTGACTCTTGCTGGGGCTACGTCATCCCGATTTAGGATATTGCGATCGAGACAAAAAATCCCGACTACTTTCGCGCTTTGCTGGCGCGCTGCTGCCAGTCCGATATTGTCAGAAATACGCAAGTCGCGGCGGTGCCAAAATAAAATTAGATCGGACATTCGATTTTAGATTTTAGATTTTAGATTTTAGATTTTCCAGTCCTGGACACACGCGGGGTAAAAAACCCGGTTTCTAAGTTAAGATTTATCGGTTTGATGCACGATTTTTATAAGAAACCGGGTTTTTTTCGTCAGTCCTATTTAAGTCAAAAATGGACGGGCTAAGAAAAAGCTAGAAATTGATTTCGCGTCAATTGGTTCCCCAGCTAAAATAGCTTTTTCTAATTCTTCAGGGGTGAATAAAACTGTTTCAAGGTCTTCATCATCGTCTTGTGCGGGGGGCTTTTCCAGTTTTTCCAAATCTTGGGCTAAAAAAGCATAAATGATTTCGTCGGAATAACCGGGGGCGAGAAAAAATTGCCCTAATTTCTGCCATTTTCCCGCCCGATATCCGGTTTCTTCTTCGATTTCGCGTTTGATAGTTTCGGCGGGGCTTTCATTGATTTCAACTGTACCTGCGGGAAATTCTAAAATTCGCCCTTTTGTGGCAAAGCGGTATTGGCGTACCAAGACGAGTTTACCTTCGGGTGTGACGGGAACTGCAAGTGCTCCGCCCGGGTGGCGAATACATTCCCACTCGCCTTCGGAACCGTTGGGAAGACGGAGGGTGGCTACGTCAAAGTTAAATTTGCGCCCTTGGTAAAATAGGCGTTGTTTGAGGAGTTGGGGTAGTTCTTGACCGATCGACATAAGGGAGAAGCGAATAATGTTTGAGTGCACCGATTTAAGACATCATAGGCGATCTCATACGATTTTAAATTTTAGATTTGAGATTTTAGGTTGGGAATGACTGATAACTATCACAGTTTGGGCTTACCTACGGTTGCATTTTTTTTTACTGGTACGATGCGTGAATTTTGCTCCATTTTTACAAGGGCAATTTTTGCACTCCGGAACATTCTGCGGTTTGCAGGAGTTGGACGATCGCACTTTTCGTCACCGGATGCACCCAATCCGGGGCAATTTCTGCTAAAGGTACTAATACAAAAGCTCTTTCGGTCATCCGGGGATGAGGTAGAGTCAGTGTCGGAGTTTCTAAGATTAAATCGTCATACAGCAGCAAATCTAGGTCGAGGGTTCTTGGCCCCCATTTTTGTCGGCGAATTCGATTAAATTTTATCTCGATTTCTAATAATTTTGCTAGCAATTGTTCTGGTTGTAGTGCAACTTCTAGGATGGCGCAGGCGTTGATGTAATCGGGTTGCGGCGGCCCGACGGGGGCGGTTTGATACCAGCTTGAATGAGATTTTACTGCTATTCCGGGGGTGTTGTTGAGGGTTGCGATCGCGCTTTTGAGTGTGGCGAGGGAGTCGCCTAAGTTGCTACCGAGGGCGATCGCACATTTTGTTGATTTCATAAAGAAGAAGAAGAAGGAAGAAGGAAGAGGGAAGAGGGAAGAAGGAAGAGGGAAGAGGCAAAAGGGAAGACTAAGGCGGGGCGCGTTTATCCATATCCTTGGATAGCTAAAAAGATTTCGGGTTAAGCCCGGCCATACAAGTTGTATTTTTGCAAAAATCCCCCCCTAAAGCCTGCATTTTTGGCGCATTCTAATAACACAAAATATTATTTTAATTTAAGCTTAATCTTCTGTTAATTTTTATTAATTATTATTGACAAGTGTTAGTATTGAGTTTCAAACCTAATGAATTTGTACCTACGCTTATTGTCGGCCGTCATTCTAGCAATTATCAGTTTAACAGCAAGTATATCGATAGCTTTGGCTGAAACCAAAGAGCGCTACCTTACCTTAGATTCGGACGGCAGTCAATCTTTTGCGAATTTAGTGCAGCAGGCGGAAGATTTAGCAAAAGAGTCGATCGCGCGCGAGTTTCAAGAAAATCCGGCATTAACAGAAGTTACAATCATCATTACAGCCGATCGCAGCCGACAAAGAGTTCCTGTTTTGCGATCGAGAGTATCGCGCCGCGACTGGCAGAAAGATGCGAGAATCGAACAGTGGACTAGATATTTTGCGGATGCTAAATTGCTCTTGGGATTCAGAGATGGCAATATCTCGCCCGCAAATTCGGGGTTTTCGCAAGTGATTAATGTACCTGCGCCCAGTCGATCTACATCCCGAGAAAATGATCCGGGTTTTCGAGATGATTAAAATATTGGTAATGGGGAACTTTTGCTGAGCCTACTTGTACGCTGGCCAAGCCGAAGTAGCCAAAGCATTAGGCATTGGGAATTAGTAACAAACAACCAATAACCAACCGCACGACACGGAAATCACGGATACACGGATGGCTATTTTTTCCTAAATATCTCTCTCATACAATAGCAATTTTTGTAGGAGTCGTAAAATTTTTACCCCACCCCAACCCTCCCCTTATCAAGGGGAGGGAGTAAGAAATTCACAAAGGATTTAGGATTACTATAAGTAGCAACTTTTAACTTTTTGTTAACCTAAATATCTGGCAATTTTAATTAACCTTCAGGTTAACTTTCCTTAATTTAAAAGTGATAAACTTTCATACGGAATCATCAGATTAGGGATGTTGGTTGGAAAAGGAATTTATGTCTAAAATAACTCGCCGACAACTGCTAATTTTCTTCGGTAGCAGTGCAGCTACCACTGTGCTTGCCCCTCAATTAACTCAAAAACTGTTCAGCATCAATTCCAGCGCTGCTGAAGCTGTAGTTCCCACATCTTTCACTCCGTTAAGACTTCCCCACCCGCTGCCGATTTATCGAGAACTGCCCAGCTTCATGGCGATGGCGCCGGGGGGACAGGGAACGGTGATGGCTGCCTCGCAGGATACTAGATTAACGAGTTACAGCGTTGTTGACGATGTGGTTGTGCCGCCGGAATACGAACGTTACGTGATTCTCCGCTGGGGCGATCGAGTTTTCCCCAATCCTGCCGACTATTTCGGCTACAACAACGACTACACAGGCTTTGTAGGCCTTCGGGGCAGCAATGACGACGGTTATCTCTGGGTTAACCACGAGTACGTATCCTTCCCGATGTCGAAACAGGCACCCGATACCCCGTCAGATTTGGCATCATTCCCAGCAACGGATCGCGCCGTCCTCGGTCTAGACTTATCTGTAAAAAATCGCGCGACCCTCGGCGAATTTTTGTACAATATGGGTGGTTCCATCGTCCGCATCACCAAACAAGCCAACGGCAGATTTGGGGCGATCGCTGGCGACTCCCTCAACCGCCGTATCCACGGACTGTCCGGCCTCGGAATCAACAGCCAGCGTTCCGACACATACAAAGATGTCACCTCCTGGGGAAGCAGACAAGGCGACGACAACTACCTCATCGGCACGGGTCCTGCAGCTACCCAAGTCTTCGCGCAAGTCAACACCGACGGACTCGGCAACCGGATAATCGGTACAGCCTACAACTGTTCCGGTGGCACAAGCCCTTGGGGCACAATCCTCTCAGCCGAAGAAAATTTCCAAGGTAGCGAAGATTTTTTCGTGGGAGTTCAGGAAAACATCAAACCCAACGGCGGCCAAACGGGCTACCCCAAGGGTACTATCGGCGAGGAATTCGGCTTAGTCGGCGAAAAATACGGCTGGATGGTAGAAGTCGATCCCCTAGATCCGAGTTTCCGCCCGCGCAAACACACTTGGTTGGGCCGCTTCCGCCACGAAAACGTCGCGATTCGTGCCGAAGCCGGTCGCAGATTAGTAGTGTACATGGGAGACGATCGGCGCGGCGGACACACCTGGAAATTTGTCAGCAACGGTAGTGTCACAAATCCCGCAGATAAAACCAACAGCCGCTTGTTTGAAGACGGCATTTTGTACGTCGCCCAATACAACCGCAACGGTACTGGAAGATGGCTGCCACTAACTATAAATAGCCAGACAAATCCAGTGCGTCCTTCTCAAGTTGGCGAGGCGGAATTAGCAAGTTTTGGCAAAGCTCAAAGAGATGCCGCTACTCGCTTCCCCAAACGCGCAGGAATTGCTGGTCAAACCGAAGACGGCGGTTCTTTTGTAGTAGATACAACCAATGAAGCAACAGCACTTCCGGGCTACCAAAATAAAACTCTGGCTAATTTCTACAGCAGCCAAGGCGCGGTTTTAGTTGATGCTTTTTTAGCTGCTAATTTGATTGGTGGCACTCCGACGGCGCGGCCGGAAGATTTGGAAGTTAATCCTACTACTAAGGAAGTTTTTATTGCCTATACTGACGGCGCACCGGGAAGCGACGGCTATCCAGATTCTCGCATTTTTAATGTTGCTAAATACGGTAGCGCAGTCAACAGCAATCAGCAGTCGGGAGCAATTTACAAAATAATTGAAGACAGTCCTGATGGTGCGGGTTTGACGTTCCGCTGGCAGCGTTTGGCTCAAGGTGGAGAAGCCGGTGCGGCAGATGGGGCGGGATTTGCTAATGTAGACAATTTGGCTTTTGACCCTCAAGGCAATGTTTGGGGCGTGACTGATATGTCTACGAGTACGCACAACGGTTTTGATGTCGGTGCGAGTGGAGAGCCAACGACGATCGACCATAAAAAGACTGGAAATGTGTCAGATATTACTGGTGTTTTCGGCAACAATTTTCTGTTTTACATTCCGACTTCCGGCCCGAATGCAGGAACAGTAATTCCGTTTGCTTACGGCCCGAACCGATGCGAATTGACAGGGCCGACTTTTTTGGGAGATACGCTGTTGCTTTCGGTGCAGCATCCGGGGGAAGATTGCCCCATCGATGACGGTACTGTACTCAGTCGGCCAATTGAAATGTTGGATTTGAACGGTGCTGTTTTTAATCAGACTCGTAGTGTTTCTCGCGGCAGTTTGTGGCCGAGTAATATCTCGAATGATTCGCGCCGATCGCCGATGCCGTCGGTGGTTGGGATTCGCCGCGTGCGATCGACTCCAACCGGTCAGTTTGTTTAAATAGAACTTACGCATCGGGGCCCAGAAACCGGGTTTTTACGAATCTGGAGTAAGATTAAATGAACCGCGAAGGCGCTAAGGACGCGAAGAAAGAGAAAGAAGAAGATACTGTTCTTTATTCGCGCTCTAGCGCCTTCGCGGTTCGTTCAAATAATTTAAAAAAATCCCTAGGATAATTAATATCAAATCCCTTAACAACGGAATTTTTAAGAAAATTGTACTTGGCGATATAAATCGGCGATCGCAATTTCTAGATTCACCGATTCAAGTTGCAAGGAATCGCCCAAACCATACTCGGAGAGAACCCATTGCCCCTGTTGATTGCGCCGAAATATCTCTACTCCTGGGTGTTCAACTTGCACCAAGACATACTCTTGCAGTGTTGAAAATTGGCGGTATTTCGCAAATTTAATACCGCGATCTGCTGCTTCTGTGGAAGGCGATAAAACTTCGATAATTAAGGAAGGAAATTGCACTAATTGCGGATCGTTATCATGCTCATCACAAGTTACTACAACATCAGGATAAAAATACTTTTGTCCTGGTTCCACTTGAACTTTTACATCTATAACGTAAATTTCGTAGGGGAGATTAAGGCGATCGTCTAATAGCTTGAAGAAGTTGATGCAAATCCGATTGTGATTGCGGGTTTGACCGCTTATCGCGACGACTTCGCCATCCCAATACTCGTAGCGTTCCTCTTGGGTGGGTTCCCAAGCCAGGTATTCTTCTGCGCTCATCGATAGGCGATCGGGTAAGGCAACCATAATGCGATCGAGAATGAAGTATGTTTCTAGAATAGCTCGAATCTAGCTGTGTAGCCTACAATAAAGTGTAAATATACCTTTTACTCGCAAGAATCAGAAAGGTAGGACGATCGCCCTATTTTGCTGTAGGGATTTTTACGTACTCATTTACGTACTTATTATCTGCGGATACAACAGTAATTTTCCCGCCCGAAAACGCACTTATTTCATTGGCTAGCCATTCTATTTCTGGCGGGGTTAGCTCATAAATTACTAGGGTTTTATAATAATTTTCTGGTCTTGAAATTGCCATCGAATGCCGGATATACATACTCCATTTGCTCAAATTTTTATTCATAATTGGAGCCACCTGAGATTTATACCAAGGCCACAGGTGAGTCACGGAAATCTGATTGCGATCGATATTTATTTTAGTCGCTCTTAAATATAATGCGATACCTCCGCATATCCATAATATAGCAAAATTAATGCCTCCAAAGGTGAGTGTAATGAACGAGAATAACATCACAAATGAATTAATGGATTGAAGCCCGCCTTGAATCACGAGTATTATCGATATAAAAGGCAATAAAACTAACCCCAAGCAAGGCAATGTGAATACCAACATCGCGCAGGCGCCCCAAAAAGTCAACCTTTGTGGCGGAATCAGAATCTCTAGATTCTCCCCATCTTCCCTCAGTTCAATCCTACTCCCAAACGGTTTTTGTATAATCGCCGAGATATCTGTTTGCTGGCGGGGATTTTTTAATGCTTTCAGCGCCTCCCCAGCAGATGCGAGACGGCGATTCAAACTCGGTTGTGTCATCCACTTCAGCCAATTGATTAAATCTGGATCGAGATTAACTATTGACTCAAATTGAATTTGCACATTATCTTGGGATAACTCGGCTGGATGCCTACCTGTTGCTAAATAAATTAATGTCGCACCCAAACTGTAAATATCGGAAGCGAGAATATTCCTGCCGCCAAATTGTTCGGGTGGCATATATCCGTAAGTGCCAACAACAGTAATCGTGCTACCTTTTCTGGCCGCTAGTGTCTGTACGGAACCAAAATCAACTAAATAAACATCACCCACACTATTGCCAGATCTATTTGCCAGTAAAATATTACTCGGCTTGATATCTCTGTGAATAACTTGCGGCTGTTGGCTGTGAAGGTAACGCAAAATTTCTAGTAATGCTTTAGCCAGTTGCTTGATTTCTGCTTCGCTAAAAGTTCGCCCGCCTTTTAACCATTCCTCTAACGATTTGGCTGGGATATAGCTTTGTACCAAGGCAAATCCTTTACCAGTTGGTGTATCCACATCAAAGTAATCCAGGTAACGGGGAATTGCCGGATGAGAAAGCAGTTGTAAAGTTTGCGCTTCTCGTTCAAACAGCTTCAAGTTATCCCAGTGAAAATCTTCCCCAAAAATCAGTAACTTGATTGCCACTAACTCTTGGGTGTGCAAGTCGCGCGCCAGCAACGTGCGCCTTCCCGCATTTTTACTTAGCTGTTTCTGGATGACATAACGTTCTTTTAAAATTTTATAGCGTTTCTCAGATAGATGAGGTACAATAACAGCAGTGAGTAAACCAATTCCTCATATCGGATAATGTAACTTG